>JAITCR010000071.1 GCA_031282985.1 Nitrososphaerota archaeon
TTATGCCATTTTTTACTATTTTTTCAGATAAACACTTTTTACATGTAACCATGGCAGGTAACCTTCTTACAAGGTTATCACAATCACCCTTATCTCTCTATTGGTGAAAACTCTCGAAAAGGGATTCGCTTTTCAAAATTAGAAGTCATGCACCACACCGTTATTGGTTTGATCATTAACTTTTGGTTCTTCAAAAGACAACTACCCTTTAACCTGCTTTAGGACACCACCAAATTATGGGTAAAGGTGGGAGGTTTAAGGTTGGGTTAAGGATATAAGGAGTTGTGGGGTGGTTAGAGCGATAAATAGGAGATCTTTGAGGTCGGCTCCACCATAAAAACCCGACCAAAACAAAACAACCCCCAAAACCACCGAAACAAAAACAGAAACCAAAACAACCGAAAACTCAAGCAAACCAAACCCTACCGCTGCTATTGCCATCAGGCATCCTATGTAATAAGCAAAAAGCCACACCCGATTAGACACTTGACGCTCCTTAAAATCATACACACGCGTAAGCTAAAACGCTTAAAGTAAAAACAAACGGCAACCACATCAACAACAACATACACATCACCACTAAACCACAGAGATTTTAAAAATCAAACCACAACACCATCATCATCAGCCTCATCAAGAAAGTCATGCAGATACCAAATTACCCGGTTTTGTTCATCTAATGTCTGCTTGGTACCTAGCTGCATTCTTGAAATGGGGACTTTACCAAGGGCTACTGGAAGCTTCTCAATAGCTGAAGGCAATCCTATCATCTGAGATAACTCAAAAGTAGAAAGCACTACTGGGCGGCGTTTTTTAAAGGCTACAAATAACCAAACCGCTAAAACCACCGATAAAGCAGGTGGCACCAAATCTGCTGTAGAAATTGTAGTGATAAATTTTAGAGGTTTAAACCATCCCAAAACTCCTACAATCAAAAGAAAATACAGCGGCACTGCCCACCAGAGGTTACATAGGACATTATTTCTTACTTGATGTCTTGAGGGCGTTTTAAGTTTGGGTGTTAAATATTGTTTTTTGGTTGTTTTAAAGGTTCTAAAATGATTCATAGCCGCTGGCAACACACTCTTAACTCCCATAGCATTTCTTTGAGAAATGCTAAAGACATTGATTTGGCAGATGAAAAGGTTGCTTGCAAGTTTACGTTCAGCATTTCGCACGCATTCCTTTGTCCAAGAATCAACCTTGACCTGAGCAGATTTTTTGGTTTTTGGATCTTTTAGGTTTACTCCAACAGCTTCACCTAAAAAGTCCACACCATAATCAAACAGAGCATTACCTACCATAGGATTACGTGAGATTTTTGTACACAAACTTTTGCACACCCACTACAGCATTAGGATCCGCTATAGCGGTGATTTCAAGACACCCCTCCGCACCAGCAAAAGATGCAACCAACTCATCCACAAGATTAACCGGTAGTTCCTATTGAGCATTAACTATAGACAAAGCATAATATTTAGCGAGTTCTAAATCCAAACAAACGCCAAACATCTCCTTAACAGAAAAATCAACCGACACCACCTCCACATCCAAAAGCGCACAAATAACATTTGACACCTGCACCTTTATCTGCTCATCACAAAACTGCAAATAAAACCGAACCAACACACGCCCAACAACACCCTTATCCTTAGAGTTCACAACAAGAAACCGAAACGGTTTAGCCACACGATACAACACATCTAACACAGATGCAAAATTTGCAGACTACAACTTGGACGTAATAAGAGGCCTAACCTCAACCCAACAACCGCACGCTTTGCCAAAATCCATCCTACATCAACCTCTAACAAAACCTTAACATTAAAAGAAAAAACAAAAAACAGCCAACCAACGCACTAACAAACACTCAATTATTATAGGTGCGCGAGGATGTCTTTACAGAATGGAGTGTGCGGCGTTGCATTATGCAGATTATAAAACCATACTCTCGCCTCAAAATGGCATAAATCTTTATCGCGGTTGCACACATGGGTGCATCTACTGTGACAGCCGAAGCATCTGCTATCAAATGAACCATGACTTTGAAGATATAGAAGTCAAACGCAACGCCCCGTTAATTTTAGAAACACAACTACGTAAAAAAAGAAAAACCTGCATGATTAGCACAGGGTCGATGTGTGATTCATATATCCCTCTTGAAAATGAATTGCAATTTACTCGCCAATGTCTTTTGTTGATTGAAAAATACGGTTTTGGGTTAGCGATACAAACTAAATCGGATCGTATTTTGCGAGACATAGACATACTGAAAAGAATTAACGCAAAAACCAAATGTGTGGTGCAATTCACTCTAACCACTTATGATGAGAAGTTATGCCGAAAAATTGAGCCAAATGTATCCACAACTTTGGAGCGTTTTCATACACTGAAAACTATGCGAGATGCTGGAATTCCTACCGTTGTGTTGCTTGGTCCAATTCTACCATTTATTAACGATACAGAAGAAAATCTTCAGTGGTTACTTGATTATTGTGTAAAGGCAATGGTTAGGGGTATTCTTTGTTTTGGTTTTGGCGTGACTTTGCGAGCGGGGAATCGTGAATATTTTTATGCTAAACTAGACGAGCAGTTTCCCAGCTTAAAACAGAAATATGTTCAACAATTCGGCAACGCGTACATATGTAACAGTTCAAATAGTGATCACCTGAGGGATATTTTTCAATCAAAATGCGCGCAACAGAACATTTTGTGTAAGCCAGAGGATGTATTTGCCTATTTGCGAAAGTTTGAACCTAAAGATCGACAAACATCGCTGTTTAGTTAGAAACCAATGAAAATCAAAAATGGTGAAAACAATGTAGTGGTTGATGGTAAAAAAGAAAAGATAAATCGGGTTAATTTTTGAACATGTCTATTTGTCCACAAGTTTTTTGGCAGCAATCTCGATATCTTCGGATTTGATGGTTTTTCTGCCAGCGTGCATTGCAAAATCTAAGGCGTCTTTAGCAACTTTTATACCTATTTCTTGAAGGGCTTCTGCGAGTTCTTTGGCGGCTGCTTCACTTACACGCTCTGCGCCTGACTTCTTGCAGATTCTATGCATGGCCGCTATAGCTATTTCTATTTCAGTCATAACGTCAACTCTACTGCTACTTTTTCTAATTAAAGCAACATTTAACTCTTATAGAATAATGTCGTAAATATTTAAACATTCTATGTCATGTATGTAATTCTAAATGATTCAAAAATTTAAAGAAAATATACCTGCATTTCATGTATACACTAACAAATATTCACCCAGTCACAAACACTAATTACAACACCGGTCTATTGTGTAAACTTGGCAAAAAAAGAAACAAGGAAAAATGGCGTAATGAATAAGAACGAAAAGTATTCAATCAAAAAATATGACTCGATTGCCGACAAGTATGACCAAACTGCTGATGGCAGATTCACTGCAAAATTCAAAGAGGAACTGCTCAATATATGTGCAGCAGTAAATGGGAACACGGTTCTTGATGTAGGTTGTGGCAATGGCGGTCTCATATATGAAATTAGTTGTAAAGCCAAAATCCAAGCCTACGGAATTGACCTATCACCCAACATGATTAAAGAATGCCAGAAAAAATACAAAGATATCACTTTTAAGGTTTCAAGCGGAGAGAAACTAGATTTTGACGACAACAGTTTTGATATCCTGACGATGTGTTGTGTTCTGCACCATTTGCATAATGCAGATAATTTTGTAAAAGAAGCAAAACGAATATTGAAGCAAGATGGTTTTTTGGTTATAGGTGAGCCGTGGTTTCCATGGGGAATACGACAATTAACTGACTGGATCGTTTCGCCCCTGATAAGGGCAGGGGATAATAAAATATTTAGCCATCAAAGATTGCAACAGTTGGTAGTAAGTAACGGTTTTGAGATCGTAAAGTTTTACAAGAAGGACTTTAAACAAATTATAAAAGCAAGAAAAAACTAACTCGTTCAATAAAGAAAAATACACAAAAGAGTTGCTACCAAGAAAATGATTTACCAAAACATTTGTGAAGGGACCTTTCTTTCTCGTTCTAACCGTTTTGTTGCTAAAATCAACATGGATGGCACAGTTGTTGTTGCTCATGTGAAAAATACTGGGCGGTGTAAAGAGTTGCTCATTTCTGGAGAAGGTGATTTTACAAAAAGCCAATTGTTCTGAGCGGAAAACGGGGTACGATTTGATTGCCGTTTGGAAAAACGGGCGACTTATTAACATGGACAGTCAAGCGCCTAATAAAGTGTTTTCAGAGTATCTGCAATCTGGGCGGTGCATAGAGGACATTACACTTATCAAATCAGAAGCAATACATGGCAACTCACGCTTTGACTTCTATGTAGAAGCTGGTATGCAGAAAATTTTCATTGAGGTAAAAGGGGTTACTTTAGAAAAAGACAACGTGGTTTTGTTTCCTGATGCGCCAACTGAGCGTGGGGTAAAACATCTAAACGAGCTAGCTATGTGTATAGGGGAAGGTTATGAGGCAATGGTTGTTTTTGTGATCCAAATGAGCAATGTACGCTATTTTACGCCTAACAACAAAACACACCCTGCATTTGGAGAAGCGTTAATTGCTGCCGAAAAAGCAGGCGTAAAAATTATCGCACTATATTGTGTGGTTACTGAAAACAGCTTAACCATAGGCAACTCTGTACCAGTCAAACTCACATAACCAAAAATACACCTATCGGAAGTGTATAGCCATTTTTTTTAAATTGCCTTTTAATGTTTTAGAGCCTGTTTAATATCTTTTAAGAACATGTATGTTGTATAATAGATGACGGCATTTCTAAAGGTTAGATGGAATACATGAGGGCAACTTACCCCAGCGATATAACACGCAAACAATTCGAAATAATACGACCTACCCTTGAAACAGCACACAAAACAACACATCCACGTACCATAGATCTCTACGACATTTTCTGTGCCGCACTCTACCAAAAACGAGAAGACTACCACTGACATTCACTACCCATGATTTTCCCAAATGACAAATCTGCTACTACCCCTACAACGTTTGGAGAACAACTGAGGAAAACAAAGAAGGGTCTTTGATTGTGTTTTACGCGAATTAGTTGAGAACGAGCGTGTCATTAATGTCCAAGATCAACAGACAAGTATGATTATTGCGGATTCTAGAAGTGTTAAAAATGCTGACACTACTGAGCAGAAAGGGTTTGATACGGGAAAAAACGTTCGGCATTAAACTGCATGTCGGGGTGGATATGTTAGGTTTGTCGCAGGTAATGTTTGTCAGTACGGCTAATGTAACTGATTGTGAGGGTGCAGTAATAATGATTGGTTATGCTGTGCTGATTTGTCGAAGTGTCAAACTGTTTTGGCGAATGGGAGTTATATGGGGGAAAGTTTTTTCAAGGGTATTAGAAAGTTGATAGAGGTGGCTGTTGAGGTTGTTGAGCGTAGTGTGTTACATAAATTTGGTTCTTTCTAAGTGTTGGGTTGTTGAGTGTTCGTTTGGTTGGCTTGAAGATTATCGTTTGTTGTGGAAAAATTGTGAACAGAAAATCTCCAGCACTTTACAAGCCACAAAATTAGCATTCATTTCGTTGTTATTACGGAGATATTAAACAGGCTCTAATGGAAAAACGCAAAATATCAGTTAAATTAAAAAAGGAAATGTTATGCTTTTGGTGTAGCTTTTTCGACTGCACTGTTTAAGCTTGACATTTCTGCATTTGCTTTACGGATGATGTCCCCGATTGTTTCTTTTGTGGGTACTACTGCACCAACGGATAGTGCTATTGCTTTTTGGTGTGCTCTTTGCAGTAATGGTTTAATTGTGTCTTTGGTCGTGTAGGCGATTTCAAGTGCTAATGCTAATGCTTCTTGGTTGCTTGTTTCAACGCTTCGCCTTGTAGCTGCAACATCAACATGTAGTTGGTTGCCGGTTATTATCAAGCCGTTGTCATAAACTGCACGCATGGATATGCCTAATTCTACGGCTTTTATGCCGAGTTTTGATAGGACACTTGCAAGACGGTCGTTTATGGGTTCACCTCTACGAACAACGAGTGTGTCTTTGCTTACCCACACGCTACCATTTTCTATTCTTGTCGGTAAGCCTACAGCATTGAGTTGACTGATAACTGGTCCAGGCGATTGCCCTGTGTTGCTTACGGGAATAACTACATCCATTGCAGCTATGTCACCTGCTTTGGCGAAGGTTTTTACTTTGCCTTTTTCGAGTAGAATTGCTAATTTGAAAGGGTTTAATGTAGTGAACATGAAAACGTTTTGGCCTTCAAGATATTCTTTGAGCTGTGTTAAGTCGTCTTTTTTCAGTTCTTCAAGGGCAAGTTTTACCAGTGTGTTTTTTAGAACTTTGAAGGTAACTTGGCCTTTCATGCTTCTTTTGAGTTCTTGTAGTTGTGAAGCTCGGACTTTTTGTAGACTGGCGATGCCGATTGACTTACAGTCTTTTAGCACATCGACTATGTCTTCTACTTCAGATGTTTTTTGTTGTAACACGTGTTGTGACGGCATGTTTATTTCCTCAGTTATGGTTTAATTTTGACAGTTTCGCCCATGGATGTTTTAATGAACATGAACTTTACGTTTTTAAGTCCACGTTTCAATTTTGTATCCAAGACACGAAGGATCGTTTGAGCGTTTTCAACAAGGTCTTCGTCACTCATTTGTTCAGTTCCAAATGGAACTTGAATGACTGGTTGAGCACGCATACGAACAACAACCGTTTTACGGTTCTTTGTAAGAATAGTGTTAACATCAGCATTTGGTGGAACTGGAATGGGCATTTTGCCTCTTGGACCTAAAACTGGACCAAGAACCCTACCAACCAAAGGCATCAAAGGTGCTTCAACAACAAATATGTCATAATTTGCCGCTAACTTGCGCAATTCCTTCTTGTTACCTGTTAACTCTTCAAGGTTAGCTTTTTCTAAAACGAAATCAGCTTGAGCATTGCGTGCTTTGAGCGCAAACTCACCAGAAGCAACAATGCAGACCTTGTTTGGCTTGCCAGTTGGCTTTGGAAGCTCTACTACTTCTTGAATTTTACCTTCTGGAGCTTTCATGTCAATTTCTTGAATGTCTAGTATCATATCTATGGTCTGGTTGAATTTTTTGCCGCCAGACCGCGTTTTTGCCTGCTTTATTGCTTCTAATATGGTCTTGTTATCTAATGGCATTTTTAAGCCTCGAATCAATGAGGGATTGGAACCCGGTTATAAAAATATTCGCCTAACATTATTGGTTACCGAATAACTGTTCATATGTACCAGCATCAATGTCCTTCTGTACATCACGCGGATCTTTGCCTTCAACGGTTACACCTATACTAACACAAGTACCAAGTAACTCTTTAGTAGCATCTTTAGTAGTTGTTGCTAACAATTGTGGAGCCTTAATTTTTGCAATACGCACCACTTGATCTATAGATAGGTCACCAACTTTAACACTATTTGGTGTGCCTGAACCTTTCTCAATTTTTAATTCAGCAACAATTAAAGCAGATGCTGTTGGAGTACCAACAGATACTTCAAAGGTTTTATCTTCAGTATCAACACTAACCTTCACTGGAACCTTCATTCCAGCATACTCTTTTGTGACCTCATTAATTTTATTTACAACAGCCACAATGTTGACACCTAATGGACCAAGAGCTGGACCCAGTGGAGGACCTGCATTTGCTTGACCACCGCTGACAATTAATTCTACAACTTTTTTATCTACCATTTTGTTTCACCTTATATTTTCGCTTTTTCTACAAGTTTTACATAATCTGAATGTACCGTAATTGGCAAAGTAAACGTAGCCTCAAGAAGTTCAAGAGTAACTTCGCCCTTTGACTTATCAAGTCTAGTAATCTTTGCACGCATACCCTTAAATGGACCACCAGTAATTTCCACAACATCATCCTCACCAAGATCCTCCATAACAGGTTTACGTACAATATAACGCTCAACTTCAACAAAACTAACTAACCCAGAAATACGAGAACGAACATGCCTAACACCGGTAATAGCTTCTTCTACAAAATGGGGACCATCGGCTTCAATGAACACATATCCTTTTAAAGTGTCAGGTATTAGAAGAGCCTTTAAAGGAATTTGGGTCATTTCAACTTTTGCAGTGATTAACCTTGCAACATTACGCTCTTGCCCAGTGGTTGTTTTCACAACAAAAATTTTGGCAGGCTGCTGGTCATCTTTAGTCTGCATCAAAAAGTCTCCTCAATTATTATTTAGACTCCACCTAAAACAAACGAAATATAACCAATTGCAGAACCAATTAAACCCACCACATTTGCTATGGTTAAAACGACTAAACTATTGGTAAGGAATGAACCAATAAGTTTGATTGCAAAACCGACTAGACCTACCACACCGATACCTAAGACACTAATTTTTATTGAAAGCCAAAGCTCTTCACGTCCAGGTTTCACTGCTAATTTCAAAGTTCTCGCGCATTGTGATAGGAATGACTTTATGCCCATATTTACCGCACACTCATGATTTCTTTTTGAAATAATAAATGTTACTATAGTTTTTAAGAGATGGAAACCTTAACAGCACATACATTATTAAACTTTCAGGTTTAAAGTTAAATTTTGCGGTAAACAAGACCAGCGGCATCTAAAGCTGCTATTAAATCGGGTTTATCCTCGCTTTTTATACCTCTCCAATCCAGTAACACTTCAGAAATTTGCTCTAAACTGCGTTCAACACAATGTTTAAGCACAGTAACATCCACGTTAGCAACAGCATATTTTGGAATCATATGACCAAAAATTGCTTCACCACTAAGAGCCATTTGAGTGAAATTTTTATTATAATGAGTTCCACCTATACCGATAACAGCTCTTTGAGTTGGTTTAGACTCAAAAGTGTCTATTGTAGAAATTACAGCACAAGCCACAGCATAAGCTGCTTTAGAGTCAGTCCACTGAGACATAGAACTTCCAAGTTCAACAAACATCGTCGGCACATTTAATGATGGTCCATGGTGAGTAACCTCAAAAGACACTTCATAATCCATCAACTCAAGTTTTTGTTGAAAAAAAGTAAGCATTTTCAAGGTGTAGCTCATCACAGTAGCTGGAGAAACAGAAACCATACGGGACAAACCGCCAAAGTCCGCATTTGCAAAGTTTCCTGTAGGATGCACAGTCAATGTTGGTGTACCACTTTGGCTGCTGTGTCTTGATATAAAAATTATTAGTTCTGCATCTGGAAAGTTTTCAGGAAGATTTTGAGCGTATACGGATTCTTCGTTTAGTCTAATGAGAGTAACTGATTTTTGGTTGAAACATGCAGTGTAAATGGGGTTATCTTGGAATTTTTCATGGATTTTTTGGAACTGGTAATGTTGTAGAATTTGATTAGCGATGCACAAGCTTGCTGTGTCTTTGTTTGAGGAAACTAGCAAAATCATATGATCATTTTTTAGTACATGTTTTTGTTGAAAAAGGTTTCCACAACTAAACAATATTTGTAATGGTTAACATAAACAAGTATAGTTATTAAAAAACGTTGAAACAGTTTTAATAATTTTGGAATAATATTAAGGATGATATTGCATAAACCTTATAATTGCTAGATGATTACGCAGTATCTGATTGTAGAAGGTGGAAGGATGCATTTACTTAACTTTAAAGAACTGTCTAATCAAGAGCTTATACAATTAGTTGACACAGCAATAGCAATTAAAAACTATCCACAAAAATACGCCAAAACTTTAGAAGGAAAAACAGCTGCGTTAATTTTTCAAAAAACTTCCACTCGCACACGTGTTTCATTTGAAGTTGCTATGACACAACTTGGTGGACACGGTCTTTTTTTGGATTGGAGAACCACCAACTTTGTAATGGCAGATCTTTCTGACGAGATAGGTTATCTATCACGCAACATTGATTGCATCATGGCAAGACTGCTTTACAATGCAGATCTAAACAAAATAGCAGAAAATAGCCGAGTACCAATCATCAACGGATGTGACGAAAAATATCATCCCAGCCAAGCCATAGCAGACCTAATTACTATAAAAGAAAAAAAAGGCACGCTAACAGGAACAAAAATGGTTTACATTGGAGTACACAACAATGTTACCAACTCATTAATTGAAGCATGCACTAAAACAGGTATAAAAATCACAACAGTCTGCCCCATATTTAATGAAGCCTCAAGAGATAATGAACTCTTAAAAGAAACAAAAAAAACAGGCCTATGGGAATCCACATTAAACCTGAAAAACGCAGTTTCAGATGCAGACTTTGTGTACACTGACACATGGGTAGATATGGAATTTTTTACTGACCCAAAGTACAGCGAGGAAAAAGAGAAGCGCATAAAATTAATGATGCCATATCAAATTAACGCTGAGTTACTAAAAGGCATCAATGCCTATGTGATGCATGATATGCCGATCCATCGTGGCTATGAAATTACTGCTGATGCTATTGAAAGCCCAAAAAGTGTAATTTATGAGCAGGCAGAAAATAGGTTGTATTCAGCTAAAGCAATTCTGTTAAAGCTAATCAGAACCTAAGTTTTCTTTTCTGTTTATTATTTGAGAAGCTCTATTGTCAGATATGGTTTTCATATGATGTTAGGCGTTACTTTATAGGTCACTTAATCAGTATTTGAATAGGCCGAAAGAGATGGATTATGCAGTTATTGCTGATGCTTACAGAAAAATTGAGTCAACTACTAAACGTCTTGAAATGACAGACATATTAGTGGATTTATTAAGAAACACATCTAAGGATATTGTTACTAAAATTGTCTATCTTACTCAAGGTAAGTTATATCCGGATTTTGTTGGTATAGAGATAGGGATAGCAGAAAAGTTAGCTATTAAATCGCTTGTCCGTGCTTCTGGAAGGAAAGAGAGTGAAATATTATCTGACCTACAAAAAACAGGAGATATTGGCCAAGTAGCAGAAAATCAACTTGCTAAAAAAAAGCAGGCTACGTTTTTTTCAAAAACTCTAACCGTTGAGCATGTTTATGAATCATTTGACAAGATGGCAAAAACAACGGGTTCAGGTGCTGTGGATATGAAAACAGCCGTTTTTGCAGGTCTGCTCTCAGATGCTTCACCTAAAGAGGCAAAATACATCATACGCACTGCCACAGGCAATTTACGTTTAGGCATTGCAGACATGACAGTGTTGGAAGCATTAGCTATCGCATACGGAGGCGGTAAAGAAGCCCGGGGGCCAATTGAAAGGGCTTACAATATTTGTTCGGATCTTGGCAGAGTATCAGAGATACTTGTTCGAGAAGGGTTAGATGCCATAAAAAAAATGCAAGTAAAAGTTTTTGAACCAATTCGACCAATGCTAGCAGAAAGATTACCTTCCCCAGAAGAAATTTTGGAGAAACTCAACGGTAAATGTTTAGCTGAATACAAATACGACGGCGAACGCATACAAGCACACAAACAGGGCAACAATGTTGCCCTTTACTCAAGACAACTAGAGAACATTTCCAGCCAATACCCAGACGTTGCTGATTTAATTAGAAAACAAGTAAAAGCCCAGGAAGCAATTTTTGAAGCAGAATGCGTCGCAGTAGATATAGAAACAGGCGACCTGAGACCTTTTCAAGAACTCATGCACCGCCGACGCAAATATGATATAGAAACCGCCATTGAACAATACCCAATTTCACTATACACATTTGACCTATTATTTGTCAACGGCAAAGACTTAACCTGTGAACCCCTAACAGATAGACGAGCCATTTTAGAGGAAGTATTAAACAAAAATATACAACTACAAATAGCCACACAAAAAGTTGCCAACAACACCAAAGAACTAGAAGATTTTTTTGAAAAAGCCATAGAAGAAGGCTGTGAAGGCTTAATGTGTAAATCCATAACTAAAGACTCAGTTTATCAGGCAGGAAACCGTGGCTGGTTATGGATAAAATATAAACGGGATTACAAAAGCGAGATGACAGACACTGTTGACTTAGTTGTAGTAGGCGCTTTTCATGGCAGAGGCAAACGAGCAGGAGCATATGGCGCATTATTATTAGCAGCGTATAATAAAGAAAAGGACATATTTGAAACTGTAACAAAATGTGGCACAGGCTTCACTGATAAGGACATAACAGATTTGCATACAATATTGCAGAATCATGTTATACCTCGTAAACACGCTAGAATTTTGTCAATGATGGAAGCGGAGGTCTGGTTTGAACCATTTGTTGTTCTTGAAATTTTAGGTGCAGAGGTCACGTTAAGTCCAATTCACATGTGCGCCATGGAGTCAATTCGCAAAGACAGCGGACTTGCAATTCGTTTCCCAAGATTTACTGGAAAATACCGCACAGACAAAAGTCCACAAGACGCCACCACTGCAAGAGAAGTTGTAGAAATGTATCAAAACCAGCTTAAACAAATAAACCAAACATAACAAGCGAGCATTAGGCTAAAAACGGATAATAAGAAGCATAACGCTAAAAGTATAGTAATAAGTGAGGAAAACCTGTGGCTTTAGATCCAGAAAAAATGAGGACACTTATTGCGTTTAAAAAACGTTTAGAAAACCAACTTGAAAAGCTAAATGTTGAAACCATAGAAACGCAAACAGCAGTAGACATAGTTAATACTATGCTACTTGAAAAAGGTTTCAAACGAGGGGACCTAAAAGAAGTTCAAACACCAAACCTGCCAAAAGAAGTAGTGCTACCAAAACAGGAAACACACGAAACACCAATTGACACACGACCCACACCAACACTCACAGTAACAACAACACCTCAAGACAGAGACAACGTATTTCTACTTAAAACAATGAACGACGAATCACTAGCACTAATTTGCTTTAACAAAGAAGACATGCATGTAATGCCTGATGAAAGCAAACAGTTTAACGCCAAGACACCACCTTTCCAAAACTTTTTGGTAGAAAAAGTTCTTGCTAAAATGAAAGAGAAAGACATTGAACTTGTACACAATAATCAATTAGAAGCAAACAAAGCCTTCACTTATGAGATTATCAAAGAAGAAGGGGATTTAATCCGAGAAATAGTAATTCACAATGTTGACGACGAGCGTCTGAAAGAGTTAAAATCAAGCATACGCTGGACACTAGAAAAAATGTATGAAAAAATGCAAAATTAAAAAAATTATTGTAAATGTTTTTCAATTGTTGCTGTTATGCTCGTTTTAATGCATAACCCAACAAGGCGTTCAACTTCCTGACCATCTTTGAAGAGTATCATCGTGGGAATACTAAAAACCTGAAATTTTTCAGCTGTAGCAGAGTTTCCATCGACATCAAGTTTGCCAATTAAAACTTTACCATGATATTCCTGTGCTATTTCAGCTATTGTCGGTGCTAACGCTCTACAGGGACCACACCAAGTTGCCCAAAAATCAATGAAAACAAGTTTATTACTTTTTATGGTTTCTTCAAAATTGACATCTGTAACATGGAAAGGAGAACTCAATTTACAACACTCCTACAATATCGTTAGAATTCTCTTTTGCGCAATATAAAGCATTAGTCAACAGTCCTCTTTTTGTTTACTTACCTCTCTTTCTTTTTGAAAAGGAAGTTTAGAGGTCTATGCTTCCGCGGAGTAATTGTACATCTACAACTTGTCCTGTGTCAGCATAGATTCCAACAGTAACTATGTTTAGTCCACCAAAGTAAATCATATCAAGACTTAATTCTATATACCAGTAAGGATACAATTCCACAGAACCACCTCGAGCGTGAGGCACCATTTGGGTAGATAATGCTGGACGCATAGTTTTGAAACCTGAAACTTGTTGACCCTCAATGGTATAAACCATGGTTTTTACATAATTTTCTGCAATTTCAACTGCTCGTTCTTGTGTTACAGAAATCAAACTGTTGCTTTTTTGGAATAGGAAATAGTTATCTAACATTGTTATTAGAATATTATTTTGAAAAGTCATCTGTAAACATTTAGTTTGGTAGTCTATACCGTTTTCAGTGTACATCCAAGTCAATTCAGCAGAGGCACCAGAAATGATGACGTTTAATTTCATGTTGTCTTCGGTTACTGTTGTACTCTGTGTTGAGGATACTTTGCTTAGAATGTTAAGCATGTCTGTCAAGTATTCATCACCGGAATACTCTTTGTAACTAGAGAGGATTCGATGGGCATTAAGAAGAAGATTGTTATATGCTTCATTTTGGATAAAGATTGGAGAGCTTTCAATCATAGTAAGCTCATACCGGGAAAAATGGCCGTTTCTGAAACGAAAAATGACATTCAAATTACTATTACGACTTTTGAGGGAATACGCTGCTTCTTCTTCAGATAAGCCTCCAAGGTCAGTTCGCCAATACAAATTGTTACTTAACAAGGAAACAGTATAATTTCGGGTGTCAATATGCGTAACGTTATGTAAAAAATTAACAACTTTATCGGTTCCCATACCCCAAGACTTCAAGTGTTGATTTTCTGCATAAAGAGTCTGCTGTGATTCTAACAGTTGACTATTTTGGCTATATTGGATAACAGATAAACTTGCCAAAAGCACAATAACAATTAACAGTGCTCCAAAGACAGCACGTCCCTTAAGAGCTAACCATCGATGTTTAGGTTCAGCACCATGTACATCTTCTACACCTTTCAGAGCAGTTATACTAGCTTGACCAAAGGCAGATAACCTATATTGTCCATTGTCTAATTTGGAAATTAGCTCACCAAGACTTTCCAAGTGATAAGTCAAATTTGGTGTTGAAATACCAAGGGCTTCTACAAGCTCCATAAAAGTCATAGGTTTAGAATCAAGCATACGAAGAATTTTACGCCTTATCGGATGCTTAAACGAACTAAACATTATCGAGTAAATCTCATCTTCAGGAGTACTTGCCATCCGCTACCACTATATAGTAAATAACGCACTTAAACTATAAAGATTTCATTCAAACAAAGCCTAAAAGAAGTGTATACTATCAACTAATAATTAAGACTGATGTTGTAGGAATTAAGTGATGTATTATCACCTAGTCAGTCGTTATTTATGGACTGAGCTTAGGTGATGCTGATGTTTTGAATGTCGAAATATCGTTTTGCTAAAAAGCGCAACCGTTCAGCATTTTTACCGTTTTTACCTATAGCGACACCCTTATCTTTAGCACTTATAGCAATGACAGCCATTTTTTTACCATCGGTACGTTCTGTGACACGAATTTCGCGCACTATTGCAGGTTTAAGGGCATTCTTTATGAATTGAACAGGGTCTTCACTATATTCAATAATTTCATGTTTTTTCCCAGTCATTCGTTCAAGGGCATGAATGTTTCTTCCACCTTTACCAATGGCTACACCTACTTGACCTTGACTTACAATAAAGATTACTCGTTCTTGTTCTTCGTCAATTATACAGTCCTTCACGCTTGCGCCGCTTATGCTTTCAAACAATGCGATATAACGCATTTCATCGCATGTGATTTTTATGCCGGTTGTCATTGCTCTCCTCCAATGGTTTCTTGAATTTCAGATGTTTCTATTGCTTTAAGAATATCTGAATCTCCTGATTCCCTGATGCTTAATGCAGAAATAATGAATAGTTTACCTGCAACTTCAGCTAAATCCATTGATGTACCTCTATAGGTCATCACTGGAACTTTTGAGATTTTACCATAGTATTCTATATCATCTTTTATGCTTTTTGGACAGTTAGAAGCTAAAAGGATCAGTTTAGCCTTACCAGTTTTAGCGTTTTGTAATGCCGAGTTGGCTCCAAAAGAAACTTTGCCAGTTTTGACGGCTAACGCGATTGCTTTATCTATATTTATCATATTTCAGTTTTTCCTCCATCTTTTTCTTGATTCTCAAACGTGGACATGTACAATTCAACTAGACCTGTGCCGATTGGTATTGACTGCCCAACTATAACGTTTTCTGTTACACCAGCTAAAGGATCACTTTCACCTCTAACGGCTGCTTCAACAATGTTTGGAATGGTGATTTCGAATGCAGCGCGAGCTAGAACACTTGCTTTCTTGCCACTGATTCCGTGCCTGCCAATTTGTTGTACATCTCCTGTTGTGGTCATCATGTCTGCTACTAGCATAACGTGTCTTATATCAACGTCCAATCCTTGGTCTTCTAGTACACCTTTTGCTTCATTGACTAACGCGTTTCTTGCTGCTTCAACGCCTAATGTTTTTGCAATTTCATGTATGTTATTTGTGGATGTCCTTGAGGTGTCTACGCCTGTAATTTCTAAAACTTTAGCAATATTTGAACCATCAGTACGAATTACCCATTCGCCATTCTCTTCTGTAACTAGTACACGTTTAATATCTGGAACACCTTTAATATGTGCTGCAGGCAATTTTAGCAACATACGCTTTAATGCTTCAGCTTTCTTTGGTTTGATTTCAAGTGAATCACCAATTATTGTAACAGTAGCATTCAAAACTTCAAGCTGTGCTTTAGCTTCATCCATTGTTATGCTACGGTCATCCATCATTGTACGGTTAAGTTCAACAATAATAACTTCTTTAACAGGATCTTCATAAATTGCTGACGCCAAGTTTTCAAGTGAAGTGTAAATGATATCTCTTGCGACTGCGACTGCGCCGTCTTTACTTTTTGCGTTTTCACCTTTCAGGTAGATTGTCATAATTGGTGTTGATGGAATTTTTCGGGCATCTACAATTTCGATGAGTCGTGGTAAACCTAAAGTGACGTTTTGCTCTTTTACACCTGCATAGTGAAAGGTTCTAAGGGTCATCTGCGTACCAGGTTCGCCGATGGATTGTGCTGCAACAATTCCAACTGCTTCACCAGGCTCCATTAAGGCGCGTTTGTATTGTTCTGCAGTTATAGTTGCAGCTTTTTCTATACCTTCCTTGCTTAATTTGCTCTTTGATAGAGAGTTTTTAAGTTGATCAAACAATATGGGTGTAAGTTGATCTTCAACGATTTTGAGTTGTTTTTTGATAAACTCTGCTGGTGCTGCCTCGCCTTTTCCTTCACCAATTTTAATTTGCTCAATAAGACGACTAACATTTACTGCTTTACCATGATCACTTTTTGCTGGATCAACGCCGTCTTCACCATAACGGAACTGGATAATGTCTCCAGCTGAGTCACGAACAGTGTTATCGTACTCTAGACGGATATGTTCAAGTGCGTTAATGAGCCTGCGCTGCATGTAACCACTTTGCTGAGTACGCACTGCAGTGTCTACTAGACCTTCTCTACCACCCATAGCGTGGAAAAAGAATTCAATTGCATCAAGACCCACTTGATAAGAACTATACACGAAACCTCTTGCCTTAGGTCTAGGGTCATTCTCTTTAAAGTGTGGCAATGCACGTCCTGTATAACCTCTAAAGACACGTTTACCTCTAACTGACTGTTGACCAACACAAGCTGCCATCTGACCAATATTAAGACTTGAGCCTCTTGCACCAGTTCTAGTCATAACTATACCGGCGTTTTCCAATGTAAAGTCATCGTCTGCAATCTTTCCTGATTCATCCCTAGCAGTTGAAAGCTCATGCATAACATAGATTTCAAAGGATTCTTCCAGGGTTTGACCAGGTAAACGTGGAAGGGTACCATTTTGGAAGTTGCTAATGTGTTCATCTATTTTCTTTTGTGTTCGTTCCATGGTTTTTGCCATACGACTACGGGCTCTTGGTGAGAGCACTAGTTGATCATATGTGTAGCTAAAGCCTCTCATAGAAATGAACAGTTTCAATAGATGAGTTACATTGTTAAGAAATGCTCTCCCTGCTTGTGTACCGTAATCTTTTATGATTCTGTGAAGCAAGCTTTCTGATTGTTCAGAGCCTATACTTCGTCTGTCGATAACACCTGAAACCAGTTGGCCATTACGCACTACAACATAAGCGTCATGTTTACATTTGTCCTCTTCACATTTAGTGCAGCCTTGACAAATGTTTGCTTTCAGTACATAGTTTAGAGTTTTTGGCAAGAATATGCTAAAGATTTGTTTGCCCGACCACATTGGTTGTGGGTCTTTGATTTCAGGTTCTGGTAGTTCGCCAGTATAACCTGTAGTGGTTAATAAACGGTCTACTTGCTCACGGCTGATGTAATTGCCTTTTCGAGTAAAGTAGTATGCGCTTGTAACGAAATCCCTGATTGCTCCAATGATTGGACCACCGAATCTTGGTGAGAGAATTTGGTCTTGCACTTGCATAAGTAGTAATGATTCGGTCCTAGCTTCTTCGCTTTGTGGCACGTGAAGGTTCATTTCGTCTCCGTCAAAGTCTGCGTTGTATGGTGGGCAGACACAGAGGTGCATACGGAAGGTTTTGTATGGTAGAACCCTGACATAGTGAGCCATAATTGACATGCGGTGAAGTGAGGGCTGCCTGTTGAAAATTGCAATATCACCATTCTTTAGGTGTCGTTCGATTACAAAGCCTGTTTCAACAGCTTCTGCAATTTTTGTGCGATCGACAACGAATTCGAGACGGATACGTTTGCCGTCTGGACGGATTATGTAGAGTGCGCCAGGATAGTTTTCTGGACCGTTTATTACATATTTTTTCATTTCCTCGATGTTCCAAACAGTTACTTTTTCTGGAACGGATAATCGCACGGCTACGTCTTGCGGTACGCCGACTTCATTTATGTCTAAGTTTGGGTCGGGTGAGATGACAGTGCGTGCAGAAAAATCAACACGTTTACCGGAAAGGTTGCTTCTGAATCGGCCTTCTTTACCTTTTAGACGTTGTCCAAGTGTTTTTAGTGCTCTACCGCTTCTGTGTCTTGCAGGTGGTATACCTGAGGCTTCGTTGTTGAAGTATGTTGTAACGTGGTATTGTAATAGTTCGCTAAGGTCTTGAATGATGAGGGTGGGTGCGCCTGCTTCCATGTTTTCTTTTAGTCTTTGGTTAATTCTTATAATGTCTACAAGCTTGTGAGTTAAATCGTCCTCAGATCGGATGCCTGATTCTAAAGTGATTGAGGGACGGACATATACGGGTGGGACTGGCAGTACTTGTAGAACCATCCATTCTGGTCGTGCGACTTTTGGGTTGAATCCTAGAATTTCAAGATCCTCATCGCTGACACGTTCGAGGCGTTCACGAATCATGCTTGGAGTAAGTGGTTCAGATCCTAATTCTGTTGCTTCAACAAATTTTGTTGGTTTTTCAAAAGTGATTTTGTATTGAGTCGAGGCACAATATGGGCATTGTTTGGCTTTGATGTCAGTCATTATTTCTTTGTAGACTTCGTCTGGGATGGTACCGAGCAGTTCTTTGAATCTTTCGATCCGCTGAAGTGCCTTTTTGGATGCATCCTCAGATAGTAGGATACGCCCACAGCTGCGACATGTTGATTTTATAAGGTCAAATATTATTTTTGTAAATTCTATGTGTACTATTGGTACGGCAAGTTCTATGTGACCAAAGTGTCCCGGACATCTAACTGCAGTGTTACCACAGGTTTTGCAACGTTGTCGTGGTTCAAGTGTTCCTAAACGGCCATCCA
Source organism: Nitrososphaerota archaeon (assembly GCA_031282985.1). Classification (GTDB taxonomy): domain Archaea; phylum Thermoproteota; class Bathyarchaeia; order Bathyarchaeales; family Bathycorpusculaceae; genus Bathycorpusculum. The sequence continues at coordinate 19,462 of JAITCR010000071.1, forward strand.
TTAAGCCGGCAGTAATTGGAGCACCATCTTCGTCGTAAGTATCGGGTGTTTGTATTTCAACAACCGATTGTTTTCGAAGATCCTTGGGTGAGATTAAACCAAATGAGATTTCATCAACTATTTTATGAATTAGTTCGTCCAATGCCATGTTATGCTTTCTCCTTAAGTTTTAATTTCGGTGTAATACAGAGGCTTTGCAGTTCCTGTAACAATAGTTTAAACGCGTAAGATACCGTGACAGGCGCAATCTTTACTTTTTCGTCACATATCTTACAGACATAACGCCTTTGCTTCATGTCATAGTAAGCTATTTGCCCACATGTTTCACAAATAAATAAAGTGTACTTGTCAGATTCCTCAAGCAACCGATCTCTTAGCAGCATCGCTGCACCGTGACCAATAAGGCAGTCTCGTTCCATTTCACCAAACCTAAGACCACCACCTCTAGCCCTGCCTTCAGTTGGTTGTCGAGTAAGCATTTGAACTTGACCTCTGGCTCTTGCATGAATTTTATCTGCAACCATATGGTGAAGCTTCTGGTAATAGACCACACCAACGAAAACGTCTGCAACAAATTTTTCGCCTGTTGTACCATTATAGAAAACATCGCCACCTGTGTGACTAAAGCCAAGTTTTACTAGATTATTTCTAACATCAGTTGGGCGTTCATTTGCAAATGGTGTACCATCACCTGGTTTTCCGCGGGCTGCTGCAGCTTTTCCTGTTAATGATTCGATGAACTGCCCAATGGTCATTCTTGAGGGGATAGCGTGTGGGTTTATGATTAAATCAGGCGTTATGCCTTCAGCTGTGAAGGGCATGTTTTCGGGTGGAACGATTAAACCGATAACTCCTTTCTGTCCATGACGGCTTGCAAATTTGTCACCTAGTTCAGGAATTCTTTGGTCTCGTACACGAACTTTGACAAGTTGACTTCCTTCACCAGATTCAGTGATAAATATGCCATCAACAATTCCTGTTTCGCTTGGTCGCATGTCTACACTGGTATCACGCATTGAAGGGCCTTTTACCTCGAATTCTTTATATTCTTCAAGGAATCTTGGCGGGCTAATTCTGCCAATTAAGACATCTCCACCAACCACTTGAGATTCAAGACTAATGATTCCATCTTGTTCAAGCAGACGGTAGTATTGCTCGCCTCGATAACCGCGCGTTCCAGCTTCTGGAACGGTGAATTTATCTTTTAATCCACCAAGATACTGGCGGCATTCTGCCTCGTAAATACGGTAAAATGTTGACCTAAATAAGCCACGTTGAATGGAGGCCTGATTAAATATAATGGCGTCTTCCATGTTGTAGCCTTCGAAGCTTAGCACTGCGACTATGCAGTTTTGGCCTGTTGGGCGTTGTTTGTAACCCATGACATCCATGTTTTCTGTTTGAACTATGGGTACTTGTGGGTAGTGTAAAATGTGGCTACGTGTATCAGTTCGGTTGTGGAAGTTTGTTCCATAAACGCCTAAGGCTTGTTTTGCCATTGCAGCTTGATAGGAGTTACGTGGTGATTGATTATGTTCAGGGTATGGAATTGTTGAAGCGCAAATACCAAGAATTGTATATGTTGCGATTTCAAGATGGGTTGTTTCAGGTTGAATATCATCATATGATATAGCGATGAACGCGTTTTCTTCTTCTTCAGCATCAAGGTATTCAATGTAGCCTGCTTTAACTATGTCTTCCCATGACCATTCACCTAACCCGATTTTTTCGATATGTTTAGGTTGGAGTTTGGGTACAGACTTTTCAACTATAATTAAAGGTCGCCTTACTCGTCCTTCATCAGAATTTACGTGAACTTCCTCTGTGGATGTTTGTGACATGTCAAAGTAGGTAATGTTTACCTCTGTTGAAATTTCGCCTGAGCGCCGTTTTTCACGGAAGTTTTTAACCATTACTTTAGGTGAAAGTTGGTAACCAATAATGTTACCGTCAACAAAAACTTTGGCACCTGAAATACGCTGTTTAATAGTTACCTCTGCAGCAGGGATTGTACCCATTTCGAAAAGGATTTGTTTTATTCTATCAGGGTTCACACCAACTGCAATTGTGGCAGATAACGCCAAGTTTTTGACAAGACCACAGTTAGAACCTTCAGGAGTTTCATTTGGACAGAGCCTGCCCCAATGGGTGGGGTGTAAGTCTCTTGCCTCGAAGTTTGGTTGACTTCTGCTTAAAGGTGATTGAAGGCGTCTTAAGTGACTGAGAGTTGAGATATAGTTAGTTCTGTCAAGTAATTGTGTAACACCAACTCTGCCTCTACCCCAGTTACCTGTTGCTAGGGCATGTTGGAATCTTTCTGTAATTATACCAGGTCTTACCGCTGCAGATACCGTGATAACTGTACCTTTAAAACCGATGCGTTCAAGTTGATATTTAATATCTCGCGTCAAATTACGAAATGAAACACGGAAAAGATCTGCAAGCAATGGGCCACCGAGACGTAGACGTTTATTTTTGAAATGGTCTTTGTCATCTTGTTGGCGTATTCCCATTTTTAGTTGGATAACTCTGTATACCATTTCACCTAAGAATATGGCTTTTTCTTTACGATTCATGTCACTTCTGCCCAAGTGTGGCAAAAAGTTTTTGTCAAGGGCGGTTTCGGCTTTTTGAAGTCGATAGTCTTCGACTTGCCCGTGTGCAACACGGTTACCGATGAAGAGCATAGCATCGGAGGGTGTGTCAACGCCAACTGCTTTCTCGAAAGAAGCTGCAAGTTGTGCTTGGATGTCTTTGTCGAGGCTTACTGCTTCGGCTATGTCTTTGTCTTTTTCCAAGTTTAATGCGCGCATAATAACAACGAATGGGATTTCTGTTGGTACCCCAGGCATTGTTACGTATATAGCGTCATCTGACTTTAATTTGAGTTCTATCCTTGCACGAAAGCCAACAGTTGTTGAAAAAATTTTTGCTTGATAAACGGGACTCGTTCCTTTATCATCTACGTCAACAATTACTCGGTTAGGTGCAAGATCTTCCATGGCTACTATGACACGTTCAGAGCCATTTACAACAAAGTATCCTCCAGGATCATCTGGATCTTCGCCAGCGGCGATTAATTCTTCGCGTGATAACTGGCTTAAGAAGCAAAGTTTACTTTTTAGCATAATAGGTATATTTCCAATGTAGACGAGTTCTGTGTCTTGCTCGTGTCCATCTACAATGGGTGTCATTTCAAGTGCGATTGGCGCACTGTAAGCGAGATTTCTTAGGCGTGCTTCCATAGGGTGAATTTCGTGTTTTGTCCCATCTACTTCGGTTACGTATGGACCGGTTATTCTGCTTTGTGGGTCAATTACCCATATTTGCCCAAGTTTTACTTTATATGGGTTATCTGGAACTTCTATTGGAATTTCAGCTACTTCGCCTACAACTTCTTGTAAACCGTGATCGATAAATTCGTTGTAGCTGTCGAGGTGCTGTCTTACTAGGCCTTTGTCGTTGAAAAATGCTTTCAACAATAAACGAGTATCTTCTTTCTGTATTTCTGTCATGCTAAACAATCTCCAACTATGTTAAACGGGTAAGTGTGAATTCCTGTTAAACCGGTCCTTCTCACGTGAAAAAATTTCTCCTATAACTCTGAGAGCAGAAACACATCTACGCAACCCGCTTATAAACATTGTTATAGGGGTTGTGTCTAAACTGTGGATTGACTAAACTTTTATAGAGTTATAACACAAAAATAACGTTTTTAGAACGCGTGAAACGTTTAAAACATGGGCGCAACAAAGAAAAACAACGAAACACCACAAACAAGCACAACTTACAAACCAGAAAAGTTTTAAAAGCAAAAAATGTTCCCATACAAAAAAACAACTAATAAACATGACTATAAGAAAAAAATAGACGCCTTACAGAACTAACAAAAAAACAAACTCAAAAATAGTATCGAACTATTTTGTATCTATCCCTACCGAGTTGTCGCTTACGCTCCTCCTCAGCCGCAGTTACTTTAGAATTACCTGTTTTTACTTGATAAGTTTTAGGTTTACCAATTTCGTTACCAAAAAAATCCCGTTCTTGAACCACAAAGTCACCGCCTTTACAAATTTTGGTACAGTCATTACCTTTCATTGATTGATCAAACGCGAAACGGTCACGCGCGAGATCACCTGCCGTTTTTCTTGGCGATTTAATAAAGCGCCTATTAGTGTTCCCAAATCCATAAAAACGTTTTTCTTTGAGGTTTTTCGACAAGTTATAACACTTCGTTACTATTTGTGTACAATGTTTACTTTAATTTTTCTGCCACCCATTTCTTGGCTTCAGCGATGTCGACATCGTTGGGTCTACCACGTCTAGTGAGACCAAAGGTTTGTCCTAAACAAATAAAGTATTCCATATCTAAGTGTTGGTCTTTTACTTCAAGCGCTTTTTTTACTCTTTCATAAGCAAGTTTGTCGCTTGCACCGCCTCCAGCCCAAGTCATAAACAACATAAACCATTTACCATTGCCTAAATCGGCTTCTTTAATAAAGTTTAACAGTTCGACATATGGTTCACCACCTCTTATGCCTGTACCGAGAAAAACTAAGTCATATTCATTCAAAAGCATGGTTGAAGGGTCAAAGTTTTTGGTTAATTTTATGGATTTACAGTTAGCAGCTTGAGCAAATGCTAATGCTACTTTTTCGGTATTGTTCCTATGGGTTGAATAAATAACAACGGGTTTCATAAGCTTAACCTATATAACAATACAAATTATCGTTTAATAATATGTATTGTTGTTAACTCATCATTCTTATCAACATTTTTTTGAATTATTAGCAACAATTGTTCTTCAATCTCATAACCAATACATCTACGTTGCGCATAATTTGCAGTTTTCATTGTAGTTCCTGAACCCAAGAAGGGGTCAAGTACGGCATCACCTTTGACACTAAACATTTTGATTAGCCGCTCTGCGATTTCATCTGGGTAAGCAGCAGTTCTGCATTCAAGTTCATTCACAGTTTGTCGGGTACCTTTTAGAGCCCAAATTTGACTGAACCATTCATCACGTTGCACTTTGGTAAACTTGCTCTTGTACCGTATTTGGTCATGTGGTGGAAACTTGCGTAGTTTTCCCTTCTGAAAAGCAGGATGAATTCGCAGTCTAACGTTACATAAGCATCGGAGGTAGAAAACCTGAACCTAAAAATGCGCCTTTGCCCTTATAGTAAGGTTTGGTTGCAGGTTTTTTCCACAAAACGTATGGCAATGTTATAAAACCAATTTTTTCACAGGCCTCAATAATACGGCTGTGATTAGGAAAAAGTTGGAACTTGCCATCTAAACGTCCGGTAGCATCACCAACATTTATAGCAGCAATACCTCCTTCGGCAAGGGCACAATAAGTTTCTTTCCAAGTCTTTGTCAAATTTTCGTGCATCAAATCATAAATTCACCCAACAACATCCGATTCAGATATTTGTTGCCATAGACACTCTATTCTTTTATCTGTTTGACAGAACTAAGTGTCCCAAATTTGAATCGGTCATGTCATAAAGTATTTTAATGTGTGTGCCTGATTGTTTTTCAATCAGGTCAGCATTTGTATGGTGTCAAAGGTTGTAAAAGTGTTGTGCCCTTTTTGTGGTAGTGATAAAATTTCAAAAAACGGACACAACAAAACAGGAAAACAAGCCTACAACTGCAATAACTCAGAGCGTAATCACCGTAACTTTATAGAACAATACACCCACAAGTCTACCTGCCAGAAATCCGTAACCAAGTGCTAAAAATGGCTGCGGATGGTACTGGAACACGTGCCACAGGACGTATTTTAGGCATTTCTAAAGATACTGTGACAGCTATTTTAAAAAAAAAACAAACAAAAGACTGGTTTGGCAAATAAACTATAACTACATACCAACCTGAAAGATCAGAATTTAGAGGTTAAAATTGTCTCCTCCAACTAAGTTAAAGTAGCTGAGGTAGAGTTTGATGAGATGGTTCTTTTGTTTCTGATAAGTCGCATCGGTGTTGGTTTGGTGGGCAATCGATCATAGTGCAGGTGTTCTTTTGGTGTATTGTTTTGGTACGTGAGAACACAAGTATCTTGATGAGTTGTGTACTTTGTTTGCGCTTTTTAGAATAGGTATTGTTTACTGTGATGACAACTGTGTTTACAAAACTCCATTGCCGAAAGTATTGTAACGCCGAGTAAGAGAAATACTCTGTGTATTGAGTGTAAGCGTTTGTCTTTGTGTATTTGGTGCAGTGGGCTTGTTAGGCGGGTGTTAGATTTTCAAAATCGTCTCTTATGCATAAAATCGTTGTTGGGCTGGTCATAAACTTTTGGTTCTTCAAAAAACAACTACCCTTTCACTTAACTTAGGACATACCCCCCCCAATTCTGTGCAAGCAACAGAATGTTTTTAATGGCAATTTTGAAGGCCGCTGCCCTTCAAAAAGAAGGACAACTCAATTATATAAAGCCGTCAACAAGCCCTTCAAAAAGAAGGACAACTCAATTATATAAAGCCGTCAACAACAAGAAAAAAGAAGGAAACAATTCTTTGGAAGAACACTCTGTTTTTGGCTTGTTTGTTGCTTTTAATATGTGTTGGGTTTATCACTAAACTTTTATACAGTTAGGACAAGAGAGTTATTTTACGGAGTAATAATTATGGAATGGGGTATGCAAAACAGATTAAATAGGCTTATTCAAAAAGATGGAAAAGCGCTTTTTTTACCAATTGACCATGGTTATTTTCAGGGTCCAACTCATTGTCTTGAAAAACCTGCAGAGACGATAAAACCAATTGTTCAGTATGCAGATGCTTTAATGCTTACACGTGGTGTTTTACGTAATTGTATTGATCCAACAATAGAGAAGCCCTATGTTATGAGGGTTTCAGGTGCAGTTTCAGTTGTAGGGGAAGATCTTGCAAATGAAAGTCGCGTAACATCTATTGAGGAAATTATCAGGTTGAATGCTTCTGCGGTTTCTATGTCAGTTTTTGTTGGTTCAAAATATGAAAACAAAAGTTTAACCAACTTGTCGGAGCTTGTGGATGAGTGTGAGAAATATGGAGTACCAGTTATGGCGGTTTGTGCTGTTGGTAAGGAACTTGAAAAGAGAGAGGCTCGTTACTTGGCGCTTGCAGCGCGTATTGCAGCTGAGATTGGCGCGCGTGTAGTAAAAACCTATTACTGTAAAGAGCATTTTGAAAAAATTATTGATGGCTGTCCAGTGCCTGTTGTAATTGCTGGTGGACCAAAGACAGAAACGCAAAGAGAAGTTTTTGATTTTGTGTATGATGGCATGCAAAAAGGAGCTGTGGGTGTTAATTTAGGCAGAAACATTTGGCAAACACCTTACCCAGTTGCGTCAATTAGAGCTATACGCGCTATAATTCATGAAGGTTTCACGACTAAAGAAGCTGAGGATTTTTATAATCAAATCATAGCTGGAAAAACTTGAGCGCTTATTTGGTGAAGTGGATGCTTGTTGCTGTTTATTACAATAATAAGGATGTTCGTGTTGAAGAGTTGCCTATGCCTGAAATAGGTGAAGAAGAGGTTTTACTAAAAGTTATGGCGAGCGGCATATGTGGTAGCGACGTTTTAGAATGGTACCGTCTTCCAAAAGCACCACGGGTATTAGGACATGAAGCAGCAGGCATAATTAGTCAAGTAGGTAAAAAAGTTACCAATTTTAAAGTCGGCGATCGCGTCTTTATCTCTCATCATGTGCCCTGCAACAATTGCATTCACTGTCAAAAAGGACACCATACTGCCTGTGAAACCCTACACAACACAAATTATTATCCAGGCGGTTTCGCGCAGTACATTAAAGTTCCAAAAATCAATGTTCAACTTGGCATATACAAATTACCAAATGACATGACATTTGAAGAAGGCACATTTATTGAGCCATTAGCATGTGTTACCCGAGGACAAAGATTAGCCAACATTCAGAAAAATGACACTGTGCTTATCATAGGTAGTGGAATTTCAGGCATACTACATGTTCAACTTGCTAAATTCAAAGGCGCAAAAAAAGTTATAGTAGCAGACATTAACCAGTACCGTATGAACCTTGCAGTACAATTCAGCGCAGACCACGCATTTAACGCAGAGAAAAACCTGCCCCAAAAAATTAAAACAGTAAACAACGGGTACTTAGCTGACAAAGTCATAGTCTGTACAGGAGCAAACTCAGCGGTAACTTTGGCGGCTAACTGTGTGGAAAGAGGCGGTACTATTTTGTTTTTTGCAGTTCCAGAGCCAACAGTAAAAATTCCATTGCCAATTAATCAGTTCTGGAGAAATGAAACTACCATTCAAACCAGTTATGGTGCAGCACCTAATGATCTTGAAGAAGCATTAATGATTCTTGCAACTAAAAAGTTAAACATTAAAGACATGATAACCCATAGGTTACCACTACGCGAAACCCAAAAGGGCTATCAATTAATGACAAATGGTGGAGAATCATTAAAAATAATTCTCGAACCAAACAATTCCAACCTATAGAAGAAAAATAGAATTTTTGAACCCACTGCGGTACTTGTATATGCGATGGGATTGCTGGGGACGCTTTTAGGTGTTCGATCGGCTGGGGCTGTAAACTCTACCGCACCCAAGACTAATCCACAGTTTCTACATACCACTTCACCGCTTGCCTCATCATGCAAAATGTTTTTGCTACCGCATTCGGTGCATCGTTCAACTCCACACAACTTTTTGCACCTCCTCCAAATTTGTGCGTAATGGATTTTTGTAGTTGAGCCAGTACACGTTTAACCCTGAACTTTGAAAGTTTGTTGGTTTTTGATTAGTTGATTTTTTGGTGACGAAAGTTACGTTGTTTGGGTGGATCAAAATTTTTTATTTCTTTGTTTAGTCATATTTTTCACTTTCAGGCTTCACAGGCGCTGTTATTTGCCTTATAAACCCGTAAATCGTAAACATTTAAAGCAGAAACAGATTATTTCAATTACCGAAACAAGCTACTGCTCATAATTGGCTTTTCTGTGTTAACCTATGATAGATATAATTGCTGTTAACTATGGTTCCTGACGCTCAAGTTAGAACATTGATTCATTTACTGTATGTGTACCTATTGTTTTTTGTTTACTGGGCGTTCTATTGTTGTTTTTTAAATTTGTCTAATTTTAAGAGTATGCGATGCTGTTGACATTAAAGCCAAAAGATGGAGCAGCCCAGAAAGTGTTAGTTCCATATTACAGAAAAATGGTGTTTGTTTAGTTATGGATATTGTGGAGGGAAAGGTTGGGTTTGCTTCTGAGCGCATATTGGCAATATCAGCTCCAACGATACCAGTGCTGAGGTAGCTGGTTCCAACTCCCAAATCCCCACCTGCCCAAATTGCGGTGCTACCGATCAAAAGGTTTGGCGTGCAGGCACCTACCAATCAACCTTGGAGATGTTATTCAACGCTGACTTTGTCGTCAATGCGGTGTACGGTTTAGCGACCCCAATGATGCTACGGCTGCTAAATAAAGGCTTCAACAAGAGTACACTTTTAAAGCAAATACATTAAAATGCGGTGAGACCGTGTCTGATTCTTGCCAAATAAGCGCATGGAGAGCGAAAAATTTGGAACCAACATTGACATACAACGGAAATGTTGGCGGATCTCTACAAGAAAACAAAGGTCAAATCGTAGAATTTGCTTGGTGGATGCAAAAAGAAGGAACGCTGAAGCTACAATTACTAGACGAGCAAAATTACTAAAAACACTTGTCAACAAAGGAGCAGACATACATAACTCTGAATCAGTGAAAGAAACCATCACAAAACAACAACACTGGAAAAACAAAACAAAAGAACTCGCCGTTAAAACATACGATTACTTTCTAAAAATGCATGGACAAACATGGAAAAAACCCGTCTATAAAACTGTAAGAACAATACCTTTCATTCCAACTGAAGAAGAGCTAAACAACTTGATCGCAGGATGCAACAGAATAACCGTAAGGAACTGTCAGATAATAACTTGCGAAATCGTACAGCTTTTCAACTTCAAAATAAGTCGTTTTTATTCATTTATGGCTTTAACAACTTTATTTTTCCACATATTTTCGCAAATTATTGCTTAACCGTTCCTAACATTCTTACAACTACTCAAAGAAACAGGCGTACGTTGCGGTGAAGCATTTATGCTCCAATGGATGGACATAAACTTTGAAAATCAAATTATAAACATAACACCTGAAAAAGGCAGCGAACCACGACAAATCAAAATATCAACACAACTAACCGCTATGCTAAACAGTCTACCACATGATGACACTAAACCCTTTGAACGTTCTCAAAAACACTTTGCAAGAAACTTTAGAAGTCAACGAAAAAAGATAGCCCATAAATTGAAAAATGATCGCATCCTCAAAATTCATTTTCACACCCTAAGACACTGGAAAGCCACCACAGAATACCACAAAACCAAAGACACCCTACACATCATGAAAATACTTGGACATAAAAACATACAAAACACCTTATTCTACACCCAACTGATAAACTTTGAAAGCGACGCATACCATTCAACAACAGCAAAAACAGTTCAAGAAGCACAAAAACTCATTGAGACAGGCTTTGAATACGTCTGCAGCTTTGATGACATAAAAGTGTTCAGAAAACGTAAGTAGACCCTATTTAAACAGGGGCCTAGATTATTGTGGTAAGGCCGCTGGGATTTGAACCCCAACTTACAGGGAGATATCGCCATAACAATCCCTTTTTTCCTTTTTCTATGTCGCGACATTTCTTTTGGCACACGTTGCTTATTGAATAAATTTAGCTATCTCAGCTTCAATTCTAGCTGGATCAAATAATATTACATCTGCGCGGTTGTCTGAGAAATCAAAGCCAGCTTTTGAAAACAGCACCTTTTTGACAGGTTTGTTTGTTTTAAGAGCCTTAGAACTCTCGTCTAGCCGATAAAGTTCGGCACGAGAAGTTTTTTTGTTTGTCCATTTACACTCGCCTACATAGAGGTTTGTTTGAGTTTCAACTATAACATCTATTTCTCTATCTTCAAATTTTCCAGAGCTAACCTCAACAGGCCCCCACCACCTGCCAATTCTACCGCCTGTTTCCCCCATGTTCTTTAGGTATTGTGTAAGGAAAGTTTTACAGAATATTTCAAAACGTCTGCTAACAAACTCGTTTAGTGCATCATTGCTGGGAGGTTCTGTTTTGCCATAGACATTTGTGAACCAAAACGCAATAGTATTATCTTTGATTGAGTAAACACCTTTTTTGCTTCTTTGCAAATTTTGCCCAAACGGCACACTACGTTCAACAAGTTGAAAATCTCGCTGCAATGCTACTATGTATTTAGAAAGGGTAGTCTGTGCAACACCCAACCTGTTAGCTATCTCGCTGCCTGAAACAACACCTGCACCTATGGCCTCTATGACGGAAAAATATTTTTTGTAGGCAGATCCAAACTCTTGTCGCAACACGTTTTGGCCTTCTTCTTTAAGAGGTGCTGCAACATCAAAGAAAAACTCGTAAACAACATCATCACGATTTGTTCGCTTTTCTAACAGTTCATAATAATAAGGTATGCCACCTAGTATACAATAGTTTTTGATTTTGTCTATTTCCCCTATTCCAAGGTCTGTTTGAATTTCCCATACAATATTAAGTGAGAAGGGTTGTAGAACCATATTGTAGCTGGCTCGGTTGAAAAGTGGTGCCTTTTGTTGAGTAAATATCTTGTTCATCATACTGACATAGGATCCAGAAAAAATGAGCAACTTGGCGGTTTGATCTTTGTATTTTTCCCAAACACGTTGGAAAACGTAGGGTATGGAGGTGTCTACTTCTATAAGGTTTGGGAATTCGTCAATGTATAGAATTTTTTTCTTTGAGACATTGAAAAAATATTCCAAAGCTGATTCAACAGTATTAAAGGATGGGACATATCCGTTTGAGAGTGCTGTTACAAAATCAGATGCTACTAGTTTTTCTTCTTTGGGCACCACAAGAATCTTTGCGCAGTCTTTGCCCTTTAAGAACTCGTCAATAAGTCTGCTTTTTCCTATGCGTCTACGTCCACTTACGATTACCATTTCTGAACTTTCTGTCGAATAGGCCTTCTCAAGTGAAGCAAACTCAGCTTTGCGACCATAAAATTTCAACATTATCCACCAATAGGATAATCCTATCATGGGATAATTATTTAAACTTATGTGCTCAAAATAACATTCTGCAAATGATGACTATGTCTTTGTGAGCGAAAACTGCTGCATAGCGTCATTGTTGCGCTGTAATTCCGATCGCGTTTACGGTTTCTACCCATTTTTTCGGGGTTAGAGCCTGTTTAATATCTCCGTAATAACAGCGAAATGAATGCTAATTTTGTGGCTTGCAAGGTGTTGGGGATTTTCCGTTCACAAATTTTCCATAGCAAACGATAGTCTTCAAGCCAGCCAAACGAACGCTCAACAATCCAACGTTTAGGAAGAACTACAAACTTATGCAGCTCACTACGCTTAACAACCTCAACACCGCTCCTATCAACTCCTTAACCCTGTTAGCAAAACTTTCTCCAGTATAACTCACATCAACCAGAACAGTTTGACACCTTGACAGATGAGGCACAGCATAACCAATCATTGTCACTGCACCCTCACGATCAGTTACATTAGAAACTGTCAAATAATAAGTTGACTATTTAAGGGATATTCGATATAATATTTTTACTGAACTGACGGGAGGTAAAAATATTATGAAAGACCGAATAAAGATGACGCTACCGCAACTAAACG
>JAITCR010000113.1 GCA_031282985.1 Nitrososphaerota archaeon
CGGTTGGTTAAGGACCGGTTGGTTAAGGACCGGTTGGTTAAGGACCGGTTGGTTAAGGACCGGTTGGTTAAGGACCGGTTGGTTAAGGACCGGTTGGTTAAGGACCGGTTGGTTAAGGGTAATCGACAGTTTTATGATAGATATTTTGTTGTAGAGGCGGATTCAAATGGTGATCGGTGTGTTAGGGTTTGTGATGAGGCTATTTTGGAGTTTAAACAAGATGTTGCGGGTTTTTTTGTTTTGTTGTCTAATGATGTTCCTGATGTTGTGGAGGCTTATCGGGTGTATCGGGAGAAGGATGTGGTTGAGAAGGGGTTTGATGATTTGAAGAATGGGTTTGATTTGAATCGTTTGCGTGTTCATGGTGTTGAGGCTATGGAGGTCGGTTGTTTGTTGTGTTTATTTCTCAGGTTTTGTCTTCTGCAGTTCGTAAGGTTATGAGTGTTTCCAAGTTGGATGAGAGACATACTTTGCCTGAGCTTATGAATGAGTTAAAATCAATACACAGTGTTTGTTTGAAAGGACCGAAAAAAACTATCTATTCAAAACCATCCAAAGTACAACGTGAAATATTTACAGCCTTCAACATAGACGAAAACCTATGTATAATTCTGCGGGATTTTAGGAACCTTATATTCGCTTGTTAGTAGTGATGTTAGTTGTTGTATTCCTTGGTAGCCGTTTTCGAAAAAGAAGTCTCTTTCTATGGTTCCTTTCTGGTCCATGAGTGTGGCTCGGCATTTAGCTTTGCCTACGTCTACTCCAACATATCGTATCATTCTTTTTTTCTCCTGCTGGTTTCAGGCGGCACTCTCTCATTCGGACGACATGTCCAGTTCTTTTAGCCGCTCAGGTTAAGTCCAGCCTATTTAACGGCCGATCTGACCAAGTTTATATCGGACTAACCAGCAAGTAAACTATAAACCACATCTTTCATAAAGTCTATTTTGTCCACGTGATTTGTATCTCGTAAAGATTTGACCAGTTTTTTCCTGTAACATACAGTTGTTTTGTTTGCGTGCTATAGGCGATTCCGTTTAACACTGCAGTTGAGTCTTTTTTTGTGTATTGCTGAGATAAATCATCTAAATCTATGTAGGCTTCAATTTGACCTGTGTTGGGGTTTATTATGGCGGTTTTTGAGCTGCGCCATATGTTAGCATATATGGTGCCGTTGATGTATTCTAATTCGTTAAGGTTTTCTACTGATCCGTTAGCATCGTATACTTTGATATTATTGATTGTTTGGTATGTAGTTATGTCTAAAAAATACAGGTTTGCTGTGCCATCGCTCATAATTAGGTGGTTTCCATCATAAGTTAGTCCCCAGCCTTCTGTGTTAAGGGTAAAATTTTCTAGTAATTCGAATGTTTTTTTGTCATATATAAAGCCTATTTTGTTTTGCCAAGTTAACTGTACAATTTTATCGTTAACAACTGTTGTGCCTTCTCCAAAATATTCATGTGGCAAATTAAATTGTTGCAGTACTTGGCCATCGGCTAAATTTACTCGCCGTATACTAGATGCCCCATTTAGGCCAGTGCTCTCTATTAGGTTGCCATTGTCATCGAATGTGAGTCCTTGTGTAAATGCTGAAGGGTCATGGGGGTATGTTTGGAGTATTTGATAGCTGTACATTGGAACACCGTGAAATGTTGATTGTGTAGGATCATTTGAAGGAGTTACAAAGGAAATAGTAGTTGATGGTGTTGGTGTTTTAGGTGTGTTTGGAAAGCTATAGTTCAGCAGTGTAATTGCTACTACGCTGGCGATTATGGTTAAAATGCAGAGAACAGTGATAATGGTTGCATAGTTTTTTTTCATGAATTAAGTTAGCATTAGCAAGTTAATATGGGTAACCGTAGGACTAGTTAAGTAAATTAGCGAAACACTTAAGTGTACAAGCAATGTACATAGTTTTTATATTACTAAAACAGGATGTAGAATTGATTGGCTGTTGAAGGTTTTTTCGAAAACAACAAAAGAGAACCAGTAGAAGCTAAAGTCGGAGAGTTAACCCCACAATCACGCGCGGTTAACATTACGGCCAAAGTAGTATCCAAAACCGAAATACGCGAAATACCCATGGGCAGAGACGGTTCACCACACAAAGTTAGTGACGCTTTAATAGGCGACGAGACAGGAGTGGTTTACCTAACACTTTGGGATGATAACATTGGAAAAATAAACGAAGGCGACAGTGTACGTATTGAAAATGGTTATGTGACTCTTTTTAAGGGTAACATACGTTTGAACACTGGTAAATATGGCAAACTTGAATTGGCAGCAGAACCATTGTCTGTTGATGCAAATACTGAGAATAATGTTTCAAGTAAGACATATGAGCAGCAGCGTAGGCCATTCCGAGGCGGTGGACGCGGCGGAGGTTTTGGTGGACGTGACAGACGCAGCAGCGGCGGTTATGGTGGTAGTAGAGATAGAGGTGACAGACGCAGCAGCGGCGGTTACAGGCCAAGATATTAAATCTGGTCTGGCTATCTGTTGAAAGTAGCCATTTCCTTTTCTGTCTTTATTTTTTATTTGTTTATTTTACTTTGTTTTTGTTTTATTGTTTTTTGTTTTGTGTGGTTGTGTGTAGATAGAATATTTTATTTTTGATTTGTATGTTGTTAGGGCGCGGTTTTGTTTTTGTCAGGTGTTATAAAGAGGGTGAATGGGTGGTTATTATGTGTGGGAGTGTTTGTTATTATGGTGTTGGGTTTGCAATTGTTTGAGAGTCATGTAGTGGTTAGTTATTTGGTTGTTATTTGCTGTTGTTGGATGTTGTTGTTGTTGGATGTTGTGTGTAACCTTTAAAATCTTCATGTATTTTTGTTATATTAGGAGTTGCTTGAATGGTTACTGGAAAGGTTCAAAGGTCAAAGTCTACTGTTGAAGAGTTGCTTGCAAAGTCAGCAAAGCCTGCGCAGTTGTCTCCTGCTATGCATCGGTTTTATGAGGGGAAAATGCAGGTTATACCTAAATGTGCCATTAGAAGTATAGATGATTTTGCGTTTTGGTATACTCCAGGTGTTGCGGCGGCGTGTAGAGAAATTAGTGTGGATCCTGACAAATCTTTTGAGTTAACAAATAGGTGGAATTATGTTGCAATAGTAAGTGATGGTACACGTGTTTTAGGTTTAGGTGATATTGGGCCTGAAGCGGCAATGCCTGTTATGGAAGGGAAAGCGTTACTGTTCAAATATTTAGGTGGTGTGGATGCTTTTCCAATTTGTTTAAGAACAAAGGATCCTAAGGAAATTATAAGTATTTGTAAAGCGCTTGAGCCTACTTTTGGGGGTATAAATCTTGAAGATATTGAAAAGCCTAAATGTTTTCAAGTGCTTGAAAATGCCCGAACAGAAATGAACATTCCCGTTTGGCATGATGATCAACAGGGAACCGCAACGGTAATTTTAGCAGGACTTATAAACGCGTTTAAACTGGTAGGTAAAAAACCACAAGACAGTCTTATAACACTCGTTGGCTCAGGTGCAGCAAACATAAGAACCGCTTATGTACTAATGCGTTGGGGCGTAAAACCAGGGAACATAATATTAGCCGACACTAAAGGTGTCATACATAAAAATAGACCCGACATAACAATAAAAGAAGACCCATGGAAATTTGATGTTACACAAAAAACAAACAGTGAAGGTCGAACAGGTAACATAGCAGACGCGTTTAAAGGAGTAGATGCCGTTGTTGCAGCCTCCAAACCCGGTCCAGACACAATAAAATCTGAATGGATAAAAAGCATGGCAAATGACGCCATAGTTTTTGCATGTGCTAACCCAATTCCTGAAATTTGGCCATGGGAAGCAGAAGAAGCAGGCGCAAAAATAGTAGCCACTGGACGTAGCGACTTTCCTAATCAAGTTAACAATAGCATGGGTTTTCCAGCTATTTTCAGAGGAGTACTAGACGTTAAAGCAAAAACCATCACAGACGATATGTGCATAGCCGCAGCTAATGAACTTGCGCAGTACGCAGAAGAACGTGGAATGGACGAGAAAAACTTGCTGCCACGAATGGATGAATGGGAAGTTTTCCCAAGAGAAGCCGTTGCATGTGCATTAAAATCAATAGAGCAAGGAGTTGCAAGAATAAAACCAAGCAGACAAGAACTCTACGAGCAGGCATCTTCAATTATTAAAAACGCACGACAATCAACAGAACTACTTATGAAACATGGTCTAATAAAACAAGCACCCTTCGAAGCAGAACTCTTAAAATAATTTTCCAAACAGCTAGTTTATAGAGTTTTGTTTTATTTGAATGTCAGCTGAGAAACGGAGTAGTATACTATTTCGGCTCTGCGGTTCATAACTGCTATGACTAACTCTTTTTTTTGGTTTTGACACTGCTGCAAAATGTCAGATAAAATGTTAATGTTTAAAGGTTTGCCTTCTTGCGTTCCAAGCACCATATAGGAAGCGGATTCTTTGCCATATGCTCCACGTTCATAAACTCGAAACTCTGTTCCAACACCAAAACCTTCTCGAACAACGTATCCACGGCTTCTAAGATCACGATATACAAGATAGTTAACCCAAGCGTTTTCGTCTATTGCCTGATATAAACGCAGTATCGTTTGGAAGTCAACAGACGTGTTTTTTTCGTTTTTAACTGTAAGCATGCCCTTATCTTGCAGATATAATACTTCAAAAAAAGCTAAAGTTAATGTTTTATTTTCAGTTACACCATAACCACGGGATGAAAGCTGATCAATGTTACTTTGCTCAATTACTGTTACACCCTTTTCTGCAAGTTTACCACTGGTTTGAAACTCTACTGGACAAACATCAGTCTTAGTGTCGCTCAAAGTTAGATCAACTATTGAATTTTAGGCTCATCGTACACTTTTTAACATTATGCTTCATCATTCGAAGTCTAATAATAGCAATACTATGAAACTGTACATATCATTTTTTTCTTTACTAGACTTCTTGCATAACTAGGTCTCTTGTTCGTAGTTACAGATGCCGGCAATAAGCTTGAATCGCAGCCCAAAGCGTTTGCACCTATTACGATAACGATCCGACACAATCCTAAACC
>JAITCR010000179.1 GCA_031282985.1 Nitrososphaerota archaeon
ATAAACGTGCAGACATTATTGCTGCCAAACAACGCAACGAACCAGCAGAACAAATCAAAAAATGGTTCAACATAAGCGAACGCACCATAAGCAGAATATGGAACAAATACCAAAAAACAGGAAACCACAAACCCAAACCCTACACAGGAAGAAAAAGCAAACTCACCAAAGAACAAGACCAACAAATCAAAGATACCATAACAAAAAACCCCGACATAACCCTACTAGAACTCATCGATAAACTGTCTTTAGACTTAACCGAAGGCGGGCTGTCTTTTCATCTTAAAAAAATGGGTTTGACTTTTAAAAAAAGACGCTCCATGCAAACGTCCAAAAACGACCCGACGTTGTCAAAGAACGTTCAGAATGGCGTAATTTGCAAAAACCCTAGAGGTTGAACAGCTTGTCTTCATTGATGAATGTAGCATCAATTTAGCCATGACTCGACTGTATGGTTGGGGTGAACGGCATGTACGTGTGGAGGATTATGTGCCTGATGTACGTTTTGAGCGTTCGTCTGTTCTTTCGGTGGTGTGTTTGTCAGGCGTTGGGGCTTCTGTATCGTTTAATGAGACTTTGAATGGGGAGCTTTTTGCTTTGTATGTAAAGTATGTTTTAGCGCCTATTTTGAATGCGGGTGATGTGGTGTTGCTTGATAGTTTGTCGTCGCATAAGGCTGAGGGGTTTTGGATTCTATTTATGAGCGGTGCGTTTGTTTGGTTTTTGCCTGTGTACTCTCCGGATTTTAATCCTATTGAGCTTGTGTGGTCAAAGATGAAAGCGGTTTTAAGAAAGCTTGAGGCCAGAACTACTAAGGATACGAGAAAAGCGTTAAAGAGGGCATCAGATGCAATCACACTTATGGATATTAAAAACTGGTTTTCACACAATGGATATAGGACAATATCAATTTAAGTTGCCATAGTATTAAGGTCTACTGTGTCTATTTTTGTGAAAAGTTACAGTTCTGTATGTAGGTGTTAAGCAAAAGTTTTTAAACTCAGTCTCGCCCTACCTTACCAAAGAGGAATTTCCATGAAAATACTAAATGAGTTTGTTCCAACACGTAAATTTTTAAAACTTGCAGATGAATTGAAAGATTTAGTTGATGGGTGGAACGTTACCGACAGCGCGGCTGGTTTTCCAGCTCCAAGCGGTGTTGTTGTAAGCTGTCTTCTCAAAGACAAGTACCCTGACAAATATGTCTGTCCAATCTTCATTCTACACTATAAAGGTCCAGTTGAAGTTGGAGGATTAGCATTAGCTTCAGATGTTATTGGTCTTGACGGCTTAGCAGTAACCATGGGCGATATACCTCACTATGGTGAAGCAATAAAAATGCTTTCATCATCAGAAGCTGCAAGAGATTTCATACGCAATGACGTTAAAACAAAGAAACTGCCATTAGGCTGTCTCTTATCTGCAAGACAATCTGTTGAATCTGCTATAGAACGCGTTCGTCAACCATGGGATTTTGTTTACTTTATGAGATTAGACGATAATTCATTAGAGCAACTTAAGGCAATTTCAGCAGAATGCAAGAAACTAAACAAGCCATTATTTGCATACTTCCTTGTAGGCACAGAGAAGAACAAAGAAATCGTTAAAGTAATTGGTTGGCCAGTAACAGCTACTATGGAGCAGGTTGAAGAGAAAGCACAAAAACTTGTCGGTCTCGTTGACGGTATCATTGCAACATGTGCAGGTGATGCTGAAGGCGACAAATTAATGCTACAGAAACTTCAAAAGTTCCGTACGAAATAAATATTTGAGACTTTTGTCTCTTTTTCTTTTTGTTTTAGTTTGCTTGTTTTTGTGTAGTTTTGTCTTGTTGGCGGGATAGACTTAAGTTATGGTTGTAATTTAGCAAGTAATATAGGAAAGTTTGTTGATGAACCCTATTCAAGTTATTGCTATAGAAGGCTTACCTTTAAGCAAAAAGGATGACAACATAGGACAATTGATAGTGCATGCAACAAAAAAGCAAGAAGTACCGTTGCAAGAAAGAGATATCATAGTTGTTACACATGTGTTTGTTTCTAAGGCTGAAGGAAATGTTGTCAACCTTGACACTATAGTGCCTTCTGAGCGGGCATTTGAAATTGCTAAACAAACCAACAAAGAGCCCGCGTTAGTTGAAGTTATACTACAAGAAGCAAAAGAAATCGTTCGAATAGGCCCAAATAGTATAATTACAGAAACTAAAAGTGGCACCATAAGTGCCAATTCTGGTGTTGATAGATCAAATGTTTTAGGAGAAAGAAATGTTGTTCCTCTACCGAAAAATCCTAACAGGTCAGCACAGGACATTAGAACAGAAATTAAACGTTTAACAGGCGTTAATGTTGCGGTTATTATTTCAGATACTCATGGCAGACCATTTAGAATGGGTGAGATAAATGTTGCAATCGGTGTTGCAGGAATAAAACCTATACGAGATAGACGTGGTGAAAAAGACCTGTTTGGTTATACATTGCGTGTTAAACAAACAGCCATTGCAGACGAGCTAGCCTCCACGGCAGAGCTTGTAATGGGGCAGGCTAGTGAAGGCATTCCAGTAGCGGTTATTCGTGGCTACACCGCATATCAAAACGCTGAAAATGTGGTCACTACTGAGTTTATAAGATCTAAAGAAAAAGATCTATTTCGGTAAATAATAGATTAGAAAGGTTGAAAACATCTAAATATTCTATTGGTATTTAATGGAAAGACATGGAAATAAAGACGTCACAGGAATTTTTTGAAAACATCCTACCAAGCAGATTCAAGCCAGAAAAAGCAAAAGACATACAGATTACAATTCAGGTGACTTTGACAGGTAACAATCCTATTGATTGGATAATAACAATTGGAGGTCAAAAAATTCAAGCCATACAAGGAACAGTTACAGAACCAACTATAGCTTTGAAAACGTCAGAGAACAGTTTTTTAGAGTTAGTAAACGGTAAAATGAGCATAGAAAACGCGTTCTTTAGTGGTAAAATTAACTTTAAAGGTGACATTACAACTGCTTTAAAATTGAAAGATGCAGGTTTCCTATAAGAGCACGTATACGGTTATTCCAATTTTTCGCTATGTATTTATTTCAAGTTTTCTCTACATGCAGTATAGGAGATAAAGAGTTATGCCTAAAGGTGAACACAAAATTCCAGTTAAAGATTACGAGTTTAACAAAGACATGTCAGTTAATGAGTTAGTTATGCAAATGGATGCTGCATGGGGTTTCACAGCAGGCAAACTCGCGACAGGCATCGATATTATGGAAGACATGTTAAAAAGTAAAGACTGCGTCAAATTTCTTTCTTTTCCAGCAGACATATGCGCTACAGGCACACGTGGTGTCATTAAAGAAATGGTAAAACGCAAAATGGTTGACATCATAATAACCACCTGTGGCACGTTAGATCATGACATCGCCCGATGCTATCGTGACTACTATAAAGGTAGTTTCAACATGAATGATACCAAACTCCATCAAGAAGGCGTTAATCGTTTAGGCAATGTGCTTGTACCCAACGGTAGCTATGGAACAGTTATTGAAAAACAAATCATCAACATGCTTGAAGCACTCTACAAAGAAGGCAAAAAAGAGTTCGGCACAACAGAGCTATGTCGAGAAATAGGCCTACGCTGTTGCAACGAAAATTCAATTCTATACTGGGCAGCTAAAAACAACATACCTATATTTGTTCCAGGCATAACAGACGGCTCAGTAGGTTATCAACTCTGGTTCTTTAGTCAAGATCACAAAGACTTTCGCATCAACCTCTTAAAAGATGAAGATGACTTAAACAATATTGTATTTGACGCGAAAAAATCTGGCGCACTAATTGTTGGCGGAGGCATTAGTAAACATCATACGATATGGTGGAATCAATTTAAAGACGGCTTAGACTATGTCGTTTACATCAGCACCGCAGTAGAATGGGATGGAAGTCTTAGCGGCGCAAGACCACGCGAGGCAGTAAGTTGGGGAAAAATCAGCGAAAAAGCCAAACGCATAATGATTGAAGGCGACGCAACAATATTAATGCCTATAATGATGAGTTCACTAATAGAGCGCGCAAACAAAAAAACAAAAAATTAACACACTATTCCAACAATTTTTGTGTTAAACAATTCTTTTGTTAAAAGGCAACTTAAATATAATACACCACTATAACAAGTAAGGTTTTACAATGCGTAAATAATTGTGGTTGCTACTCACGGTGTGTGCATTAGTAGTAATTATTATTGCCTCGCCATTTGTGTGTAATCTACCAAACTGTCAAAATTATAATTAATAGAAAAAGTGTCAGTCTAACATGTAGTAAAAGTTGTTCTGATGTTAGGATAAAATAAACTTGTACTATTACCCTGATGTATGGAGGAAAAAGTGTATGCCACAAAAGAACAAAAAAATGGTCATACTGCTTACGGTGTGTGTAACAGTGATAGTTACCATTTCATTGTTTGCTACAGTTTCATTATTTATCCGAAACGTGTCAACACTATCGGTTAACGAGTCAATAATATCGGTAAAAAGTTTGGGTACATCTAATGAAGAGCGTGTGCTTATAGCAGCTGTATATATTGACTACACAGCTATAGCGGCATTAGAAAGGTTTTATAGCCAAAGTGACCCAGCAGCATACATACATTCAGGAACATATGCATACACGTGGGCTAACTTTATTGACTCAGAGGTTATAGACTACTATCAAAATCGGCATGATTATCAGCAAAAACAAAAAGAGTCCAAAAATGTAACTTTTACATATGATGCAAATGTTACACATCTTGAACAGTTACACGTATTCAACAGTCCAGGCGGAAACATGACCTATCAAAACGAAGTCATCCCATGGCACAACAACACCGTTGTCTTCTATGACATAGACACTACATTTTTAACAACTGCTGACTTTATGACACACTATGCACATGCCTTTTATAGAAACCAATCTGAATATCACCAATTACAACCAGAGTTTGACCTGAACTTTTCCAACTGTTACCTCGTAGAAATGGAACTCAAATACGGCGAATACTATGCCCCATTAGCCTCTTTCTTCGTTAACATTCACCAGATAGTTGTATTTGACCAAAACTTAGTACCTGTATGGGTTGGTATACGCTCAACACAAGGAATTTCCTAACGCTGCTATGACACAACCAGAATCTATAGAGTTGTAGAGAGATACCTCAGTATAAAATTAAAAACAGAAAAGAAAGCCTGTTTAGGCTTTTGGCATGTCTTTGAAGATCCAGCTCATGTCTGGACCTTGTCGTTTTTCAGTAACGCGTTCAGATAATGCGTGGCAAATTAGTGGTAAAGCGATTGTTGCATCGCAGTAGCAGACAGCGCGTGTACCGGTTTGGCTGTTGATTTTGCCCCAGCTTATAGCTTCTTCAAGTGTACAGCCGCTTAAGCCGCCCCATTGGGGAGAGTCAGTTGTTATTTGGATTGCGTATTTGTGTGGATAGTAGTATTCTTGCAGACTTTTACGTAGGCCACCTTGTCTACCTTGGACGCCTTTGTCTTCTGTCATTGGGCTAACGGAGATAGCGATTAGTTGTGTTAGATCTTTTGGAACACCTCCACCTATGTAGACGACACCAACATCTTTGGTTTTAGTACCAATTTGGACGAAATGGTCAAATTCTTTGACACTGTCAATATGAACGTTGTGTCCTTGGTTTTTAGCTAAGAGAAAAGTTTCGCCATAGGCACTATCCACCATAGCGGGACTGAATATGGGTACACCATGTTTTGCTGCTACGGCAGTGATAGCTGGAATATTTTTTGCATCGAGATATTTACCTAAACCATTGAGAAATTCTGCTGAGGTATAGTAATAATCTTCTTTACATGTCATGACGTAGTCAGTTACGACTTCTTCCATTTTGCGGTAGTCAGTTTCTTTTCCATAAACATCATAATACCTGTTTACGTCGTCAGCTAAGAGTTGCTCATCGTTTGCCATGTGACTACCTTGCCAGTAACCAAAGCCCATAGCATCAACAATGTCCTCTGAAACGTTTGCTCCTGTTGACACCAGAACATCAATAAATCGATTTTCAATAAGCCAGTTGATGATTGTCCATTGACCTGCGGTACTCATTGAGCCAGCAAACCCCAGAGCTATTACCGTGTCTTTTTCTTTTATCATGTTCTCCCATATGTCAACAGCTTCGCCTAATTTACGACCTTGATATGCAGTTCTACCCATTTCTTTTAGTAACTGTGAGATTGATTTCTGTTTTGTAACCTTGATAGGTTCAAGTTTTTTTTGGAAGTATGAATCGTTACTCATCAAGATACACCAATGTTTTACATTACTGCCTAATATTTGAAATTTATTATCAACATAAGGTGACCGCAATGTACATTTTAAGTCATAAACAGACAGACGAACAAGAAAATCACGATTGGAATACCCGTGCCCTCAGTTGGATAGAATAATCAAAAACATTAACATGATTTAACGGGTAATAATGAAAACTGGGCACAATTAAGTTACATGCGTTCAGGCGCAACTACTCCAATAAGCGCTAACGTATTACGTAACACTGTTCGAATGGTGTCAGTTAAAGCTAATCGTGCGCTACTAATTTCAGGAGTTTCTGCTTTAATAACGGATAGAGCATTGTAGAATGTGTTGAATTTATCGGCGAGCGCGTTTGCGTAGTCTGCTATCATAGAGGGTTTTAGGTATTCTGTTGCTTCTATAAACATGTCTGGGAAACTGGCAAGTTGTAAAACTAGTTCGCGTTCAAGTTTTTCAGTTAGCAAATTGTAAGCGGGAGCAGTTATAGGGTTGTCAGCTGCTTTTCGTAGAATACTACAAGCTCTTGCGTGCGTGTATTGCACATATGGAGCACTGTTGGTTTCAAAGTTAAGCACACGATCCCATGTGAACAGAACTTGTTTGCCTGGATCCACATCTATGAGCGCATAACGAACTGCGCCGATGCCTACAAAATTGGCTATGCTACGTTTTTCTTCTTCACTAAACATGGGAGATCGCTTACAAACTTCTTGATAGGCACGCTCTACAGCTTCGTCGAGAACTTGGTCGAAAGTAATGTAGTGTCCACGGCGGCTACTCATTTTGTAACCAGGTAATGCAACAAGGTTATATGCGAAATGAACAAAGTTGTCTGCTTCTTTAGTGTAGTCTAAAGCATATAGAGCTATTTTGAGCTGTAATTGCGCTAAGGATTGTTCCATGCCTATAACGTTTACAACTTTTTCTGCGCGCTGAAACTTCCAGATGCTATAAGCAACGTCGCGTGTTGTGTAAAGTGTTGTACCGTCGGCGCGCATTAGAGTTAATGGCGGAACCTCATTGTTTTCTTTCATACCCAGTTTAGGTTTAAGTTGAAGCTGCTTGGCAACTTTGTTAGCATCAAATCCCCAGACACCGTTTTCGAAGTAAAGAAATTGTGAAGCTTTAAGTTTAGTCATAATTTCTGTGACTTGCCCACTCCAAACTAAATCGCTTTCCCAGTCCCATGAATCATATGTTACAGAAACTTTATTTTGAGTTTGACGAAAACCGTCAAGACATAGATTGCTAACTTCACGAATGAGTTGTTTGGCTATGGGTTCGCCGTCTTCATATCGACGGTTTAACTTGTTGATTTCTTCTTCAGGGTTTTCATCTTCACTGATTTTAGCTGACAATGTTTCAAAAAGAGTGGGATATTTTTCTTTTAGTTCATCAGCTATCGATATCCATTCATCAAGTTCTTTATTAATTTTGGCGATATTATCTGCTGCTACTGTTTGTGTTGTGTTTGTTTTGTCTTTTTCTTTTTTAAGCCGATTGATTTCAGCTATACAGCATGTAACAGTGTAAATTTTTCCTACAAATAAGTCAGGTTTCTCTGTTGGTTTTGGTCTACCCAGTTTTTCGTAACCGTAAGCAACCACACTGGATTGACGTCCCACATCATCAATGTAGTAATGCGTTGAAACACTGTGTCCACGTAGTTTTAGTATACATGCAAGGGTATCACCTATCATTGGGTTTCTAGCTTGCCCAATGTGAATTGGGTGCAATGGGTTAACGCTTGTGTGTTCAACAATAATTTTTAGTGGGTTCTCAGTTTTTATATAACCATAACTTTTATCACTGTTTTTAATGGATTCTAGTACTAACTGTGAAAATTTGTAGAAATTAACATAAAAATTAATGAAACCTGCTCCGGCAGTAGAAACTTTTTCAATTAAATCAAACCGTGACTTGTCAATTGCCTCAACAAGTTGCTCAGCTACCACGCCAGATTTCATATCTAGTTTTTTTGCTAACTCAAAACTAAGCGAAGAAGCCAGTTGACCCAACTCTATGTTAGGGGTCTTATTTAGATTAATAACAGACAGTTTAGTGTCTGGAAAAGTTTTTGCTATAGCTTGTGCTAATGCGGCGCAACATTCTTGACGAAACAAATCGAAAGGGTTTTCATGCGTCAACGTTTTTTTCTCCATTAACAGTAACGTAAACACTAACTTGATATTTTAAATGTAAAACCGATACTTATCTGTCTAATGGCAAAAAGTCACAAAAACAAAATTAACTATTAAACAAACTCACAAGTTTGCGTCTAACATAACAAGAACTTGAAGAATAAAAATATAAAAAAATTAACAACTATTTGAACCGTTAATACAAAAAGGTTATTTATGCTGTTTTTCAAGCGCTTTTTTGTTTAGACTTTGAAGTTTTTCAGTGATTTTTTGTGTACGTTGCTCTGAGGCAATAAGCAGTGGTTTCCATTCTTTGTTTTTAATTTGCACAGTCAACTTTTCAGTTATAGCAGGCAAATTTTTCAATGCATCATTAAAACGTTTATCTGCTTCCTCATCAGAACCTACAATGTCTAAAGCACATTCAGGACAAATTTCAACACACTTAGGTTCACCCTCACAAAGATTACAGGCAATAGCCTTTCCAGTACCAGTGTGAATAGTTATCCCACCACGCGGACAAGCCTGAACACACCAATCACAACCTTTACATTTTTTTTCATCAATAACCAACAGACGATTAACTTCCGATTGAACAATTGCTTTCTCAGGACACACTTTTACACACCGCGCATCATCACAACCACGACAGGATAAAGCAAAATTAAACATTGGCGCCATGCGAACAACACGAATTCTTGAACGAATCGGATTCCAAACCTGCTCACCCTTCTCCAAAGTACAAGCAAATTCACATAGCCCACACCCAATACATTTACTTGGGTCAACTGAAACAAACGACCTGCCCGAGTTAGCGGATTGCATTTCTGTAATCAACCTTTATGGATTATTAAATATTCATTTGCGACCTTAACATTTAACCCTTACCTAAAAAACCTAAAAAAATAATGAAAAAGAAACAGTAACTCTTACAAAAACCAAAATTTGTTCTACCGTCTATATGGACTAAACACTTCATGGAATAAAAAATGTCAAAATTTATGGCTAAAAATATGAGTGGTGCGGAGGGTGGGATTTGAACCCACGAACCTCTGCAGGATAGGAGCCTCAGTCCTACGCCTTTGACCATGCTGGGCGACCTCCGCATATAATCTGCTGCTGTTTTGAGGTTATGCGTTGATATAAATTTAATTGTTACATTTAAAGGCTTTACTTTAGAGAAGACTTCTGTTTTAGATTTGTTGATTATTTTGGAAGCGTTTATTTTTTTAGGAGTTAATCAAAAGAGTATTCCACGTGTTTATAACACGGTTATGTTATTGGAATAGCGAAAATACACGATAACATACTTGAAACAACCGGTAAAACACCACTTGTAAAAATAAACCGGTTAACCGAAGGCTTAAACGCGACAATAATTGGAAAAATAGAGACTAGAAAACCAAGCGGCAGCATTAAAGACCGTGTCTGTAAATTCATGATAGAAAAGACTGAAAAGCAAGATTTAATCACGCCAAGTTCAGTTATAATTGAACCGACTAGCGGGAATACTGGTATTGGTTTAGCCATGGTTGCTGCGGTGAAAAGTTATAAACTCATTTTGACTATGCCGGAAAATATGAACCTTGAACGCCGTAATCTTCTCAGGGCGTATAGTGCGCAGCTTGTTTTAGGTAGTGTTCGGCATTAGTTTATGTTGTTAGTGGTCGTTTGAAGATTTTCACGTTTATACACAGCCCAATGACTGTTTGTGCATCTGAAGGGATTTTGAGAAGCATAGGGTTTTTCTTG
>JAITCR010000017.1 GCA_031282985.1 Nitrososphaerota archaeon
ATGCAGACAATCAATACGGTCT
The DNA here is from genome assembly GCA_031282985.1 of Nitrososphaerota archaeon. Lineage (GTDB taxonomy): Archaea > Thermoproteota > Bathyarchaeia > Bathyarchaeales > Bathycorpusculaceae > Bathycorpusculum. Next base: position 23 of record JAITCR010000017.1, read on the forward strand.
TGTTTATTTATCACATCTTACCACCAAAACGCACATAATTTTCTTAATCTAAACTTTAAAACAACAACACAACATATTTAGTTTCCGAACAGGTCTACTTTTTGTTTCAGAAGAGTTTTTGAGTAACGTTAGAAAAACAGAAATTGTTATTGCTAAGGAGATCTTTGAGGTGCATGTTCCAAATTATACTGATTATTTACTCCTTAAATTAATGTCTGCACGACCTAGTGATATACGCGATATTGCCACTTTAGTGTGGAAAAGAGGCATTCCAAACGACCTTAAAGAGGCAGCTAAGAAAATGCTTGCTTATCCAGAAATAATTGAAAAAATCTGTCAGTAATTATATCGGATATCGCTGATGAGCGTTTTTTGGATTCTTGGAAAGGAACTTTTGTTACAACAGAGTTCACCGAAACAACCAAAGAAAGCGTTCTCAAAGAACTAAATAAAATTTAAACGACTCATACAACAAGAGAGTATACCTATCAAGGTTACTGCAAATTTTTCTCTTCTTCAAGAACTATCTTAAGTACGTACTTCTTCGATAATGGCATCTATGTTTTCCTCGGTAAGACCCATTTGTCTAACCTTTTTCCAGATGGGGTTTAGGGTTTCTTGGAAGGATTTATCAACGGTTTTTTTAAGGACTACAGTGTCGTTGATTGCCATTGCAAGGATTTTTTCGCCTTTTTTAGACTCGCAGCTTTCCGCACGTTTGCTGGAATAACTACTTGCCCTTTGGAGGAAACCTTGGTTGTTGATGCTTCAACCATCCGGATTCACAAGTATACAATAAGATTTTTCTCACTTAAAGTTTATGCACAAAAATTGTTGGTCTTCTTGAGTTCAAATAAACCCCTTCTTACATAAGTTTATGATAATAGTTTTTTATAATTCATTTTTATAGTTACACATTTGTGGATGTAAAAATGAACCCGAAAGCTGCTACAGTAGATAAAGTTGTTTCTATTGTTATTTGTGTGATAGTGCTTGTTGCGGTTGGTAGCGTGTTGATTTATGGTGCAAATGAGCCTGTAGTGAATGTTTTTGAGGATAGCACACAAATTAAGGGTATATGGGGTAACTGTTGCTTTTTCAGAGATAGTTGATGTGTCTCTTTTAGACAAAAGTATGAGCGAGTTTGATGTTGGTAGACGGGTTAATGGGTATGGCGGTTTTGATGTTTGGAAAGGGCATTTTCAGTCGGATAGCCTTGGAGAAACTCTGCTGTTCGTGCATAAAAATAGTTCCCCTACAATACGTATTGAGCGTGAGGGTGCTAAAGATATCTATCTAAGTTTTAGTGATAGCGAGCAAACTAAGTTGTTATTTAATGAGTTGTTCTGTAGTGGAGTAGGCGTAATACAGGTAAGTTGAGTATTTGAGGTGTTTTTGGTGGATTAGGTTTTTATGTTGATTGTTGTCTTGTTGATTCCTTTGATGATGATTGGGATTGGTGTCTTTTTTGCTAAAAAGGTTCCCGCTAAAATTAATTTTATCTGTTGCTACCGAACCAAGATGTCGATGAAAAATAAGGATACGGGGGTTTTTGCTCATAAACATAGTGGGAAAATCTGGCGGAACGTCGGGCTGATTATGATTCCCCTTTCAGTATGTGCGATGGCCTTTGTGATTGGTACCGGAGTAGTTGATGTGAATGTTTTTGGATGCATACTTGTATTGGTACAGATAATTGTTCTTATTGCTTCAATTATTCCTACAGAATTGGCCTTAAAGAAGACCTTTGATAAGCAAGGTAATCGCAAAAATTAATGTGACTTAAAGGAGATCTAAGTATAACTTATGAGGAACTCACAAGAAACCCTTGTTAGTTCAAGCGGAAGGAAAAGACAAATTGAAAGAAACATGTAGTATAATTTTGATATGTGGCTATTCAGGGAATGATACTGTTAAGAGCATTTTGAAACGTTCGATTGCATATACTGCGTAGGGATTTTTGCTGGCATAACAATAGCTTCACTTTTATGGAGCAGATGTTCTTTTCCGTCTATTGTGATTTTCCCAACACCATCCAAAGCAAGCACTAAAGCATCCTCTTCTGATGCGTGTGAGCGGATTTCTTCACCTTTTTCAAAAGCAAACAAAGTCAAACTATGACGACTATTTTGCGCAAGCGTCTTACTAACAACCTGACCAGCCTGATAAGCCCCCTCATCAGATAATGGTAGAACCACTCCATGTTCAATGTTTTTAATCAACTTTTTCACAACAAAATCTCTCCACTATTATTTAACCCATTTAACTTTGTTCTCTTCGTAAAAGCCACGACTGCCCACTTCTTCAGCTGGAACGCCCACAGCAATGACACAAAACGGAACAATATTATCAGGCAATTCAAACAAGCTGCGAAAGGCTTTCACTTTGTCTTCTTTAGGGTATATGCCGCACCAACATGTGCCTAAACCTAATTCAGCCGCTTGTAGGAGTATGTTTTGTGTTGTAGCTCCACAGTCTTGCGGAAAGAATCCCTCGGATACGCCGCTTTGCAGATTCAAATCCGCACACACGACTATCGCACAACTTGCTGTTGTAAGCATTTGCGTGTATGGATGAATTTTTGTGATTTTATCCAGCTTGTCTCGATTTTGCACAACAATAAACTCCCACGGACGACTATTACAAGCCGACGGCGCCAACATTGCGGCTTCCAACAACTCTTTAATTTGCCCATCAGACACCGATGCTTCAGGGGTATAATTGCGTATGGATTTTCGGTTTTTAATTGCCTTAACAATCATATAGACACACCTTTACTATGTTCACTTATTGTTTCTTTGTTATCTTCTTTATCCTTTTCTTTATGAAAGAACGATAACGGCACATAGCACATATTATAGCAACTTAAATATACATTGGCGTATATGTTTGTGGTGTTTAATTGTTAAGAGGCATTATGGTGAGGCCAATTTCAGAGGATAAACGTGCAGACATTATTGCTGCCAAACAACGCAACGAACCAGCAGAACAAATCAAAAAATGGTTCAACATAAGCGAACGCACCATAAGCAGAATATGGAACAAATACCAAAAAACA
>JAITCR010000030.1 GCA_031282985.1 Nitrososphaerota archaeon
GCAAAAAGATGTTTTCTATCGCATTTTAATGAAAACTCGTTTTATAAAATTTGTGTTATGGAATTAAGAAATTTTTTTGGTTATTGAGGCTAAGTTAAGTGGTGCAAGAATAGACTGGAGGCATGTATGTACATTAAACTTCTTGCGAAACTATCTATTTTTTGAAAAAATTAAACACCTAAATCAGGTTAAACTTTAAGTCCAAACATTCTTTTAACGGGATAACAATTCAAACCTTTACACAATTCTTAGTTTCGCAAGAGGTCTATTGATTAGAAATTCAAAAGATTCCACCAAAAGTCTACTATGATGATTAACACGAAATAACGTAAAAATGCAAAAGTATCAGATAAGTCAGAATTTAGTTAAAGGTATATCTCCTTTCAACACGTTACCAGTTGAACCGTCAATAATTAACTGATATAGTTTCTCCTTATACTGGTATTTTACGAACCACACAGGTGCATGCAGATACAGCATTTGCTTGAGCTCCAGTACCGTAGAGCATTCCACAACGCGGTCAATATTTTGTTGTAGCAGAAAACTATGATGACTTTCAATCTGTTGTTTAGCCAGATCCAAAGTTTCATCTTTGCCCATTTCACTGTTTAACAATTTGGCAAATTCTTCAATTTTTTGAAAGTCATATGGAATTTTACCGGCTAAAGGCACATCGTATTCACGTGTAGGAAAAACCGTTGCTTTCCTTGCCAAAATAAGCCAGTTATACTTCTTTTCAACTTGTCCTTCTTTCACAACAGGCGGAGAAATACGTTCAAAAATACCCTTATACTTAGTTGTAGCAACACCAAATACAACCCAAAACGGCAAATAAACAAGTTCAGCTTCAACAATTTTTGATTTTTTAGCTAAATCACCAGGTTTCATAAAGCCGCTACTCATCCAAGACCTAGCACAGTTCTCCATTCGAACAACGTCATAATTATTCAAAATTAAAGAATGCTCAAAATTAAAGGCTTGTCCTGTTTGAATAACAGTTGTAAAACCACAGTACTTACAAGTAGTCACTATTTCTCCAGATTTGAATTCAACTGGAGCACCACAATGAGAGCAACTAACCTCTTTAGCCACTACGATCATACAGTTTAAACCTTCAAGAGTTTCTCGCGGTTTAGAATCTCTCTTGCAACTATAACACCTGAAGCAGATGCTTGAATTAGACCACGAGTTACACCTGCACCATCACCTATAGTGAACATGTTTTGAATTTTTGTTTCTAACGATTTATCTAATTGTAAATGACTACTGTAAAACTTAACTTCGACACCATAGAGCAGTGTATCTCTTGAGTGAACCCCAGGTGCAATTACGTCGAGAGCTTGAAGGATTTCACGGATATCCGCTAAGTAACGGTAAGGTAAAACGAAGCTCAGGTCACCTGGAGTTGCATTTTTGAGGGTGGGCTGAACTATACTGCGAGCCAAACGTTCAGGAGTACTACGTCTACCAGCAGTCAAGTCACCTAACCGTTGCACCATAACTCCGCCACTGAGCAAATTTGATAGTCTGGCAATGTACTTACCGTAAGCAATTGGCTCCTTGAAAGGTTCAGTAAATTGTGTACTAACTAGTATGGCAAAATTGGTATTGTTAGTTTTACTCTCCGCTTGACTACCGCCGTTTACCGTTAAAACACCATCATATGACTCTGTTGTTACTTCACCGTAAGGTGAAACACAAAAAGTACGTATTTGATCATCAAATTGTTTTGAATAATAAATAAGTTTAGGTTCATAGAGAACTTTGGTTAATTTTTCCATGGCTGAGGCTAAGACTTCAACACGCACACCTATATCAACAGGGTTATTTACAGTTTTTAAGCCACGAATTTGAGCCTCAGTTTGCAACCATTCAGCTCCACCCCGTCCGGGAGCAATAATTACGTATTTTGAATAGTATTTTTCACCTGTTGATGTTTCTACACCTTGGATGACACTATTTTCAATAATTAAGCCTTTAACATCAGTTTTTGGTTTGAAAGTAATTCTGTTTTCTAAGGCTTTAAACATACGTTTTAAAACTTCAAGACATTTATCGGTACCCATGTGACGAACTTTTTGTTTTACAAGTTTTAAACCTGCGAGAGCAGCTTCTTTTTCTATCTTGTTTATTTCTTCATTTTCTGTGCCATAAACAGTTTCGCTTGCACCAAATTTAAGATAAATTTCGTCACAATACCTCACAAGGTCAACTAATTCTTTATTTGAAACATACCTGTTTAGCCAACCTCCAACTTCTGTTGACAGTGTAAGTTTACCATCACTATAAGCGCCTGCTCCACCCCAGCCTGAGAGAATTGCACATGGTTCACAGTGCACACACTCAAAACCTCTTTTAGATGGACATTTACGTCTATCAATTTCTTGACCTCTATCTAAGACAAGAACATTTGGCTTTGCTTTTTCTGTTAATTCTAAAGCTGAAAATATACCTGCAGGGCCTGCACCGACGATTATTACATCATATTTCAAAGAGTACCGCTCCGTGGAAATCCAAAAGTAAATACAAGCAGTCGCATATATTTGTTAGCAAAAATTAATCGACAAATCACGATTAACCCCAACATAAGAACATAGTTTATACATTAAACCTCTTCGGAAATTAATATATGTAGTGGGTTATGATTGTTGTTGAGAGATTATTGTAGCAGAGCTTAACAAGTATGAGCGTGCAATGGAGTTAAATGATCAACATTTCAAGCTGTTGGTGAGCATAACAAGCAAACTATTGTAAAAATGGTTGGAATTCTAAAACAAGCCCATAATACAAAACATAAACACAGAGACCATCATACCAAACTCCCAGTTAAAATGATACTTATAATGACTTTTGAGTATTAACATCAACATGTTACTTTTTTTTGATCTTGACTTTGAGTATAAAGTTACTGAAAGCACTGCCATGACATAATTGTGTGGATGAAGATACTTGATAAAATGTGGAAAAATTAACCTTCCAGATAAAAAAGAGCTACTTACAGCAGCAGACAACGGGACAAAGGTTGTCTTAGTAGATGTTACAGAGAACCCAGTGGAGCACCCAAAAAAAGCAGTGTAACGGGTACT
>JAITCR010000105.1 GCA_031282985.1 Nitrososphaerota archaeon
ATCGGTGTTGGTTTGGTGGGCTATAGATCATAATACTGGTGTTTCTTTGGTGTATTGTTTTGGTGTATGGGAACACAGATGTCTTGGGGAGTTACGTTGTTTGTTTGCTCCTTTTAGGATAAGCATTGTTTGTTGTGATGAGAATGTTGTTTATAAAACGCGTATTGCTGAAAGTATTGTAGCGTCTGGTAAGAGAAATGCGCAGTGTATTGAGCGTAAGCATTTGTCTTTACGTATTTGGTGTAGCAGGCTTGTCATGTGAGGTGTTAGGTTTTCAAAATCGTTTCTTATGCATAAAATCGTTGTTGGACTGGTCATAAACTTTTGGTTCTTCAAAAGACAACTACCCTTTCACTTAACTTAGGACACGTCCAAAAATTTCACACTGCTACCCATTTTGTTGTAACGTTCCTCAGAAAGTAAGGCCTACAGTTCTATAATGAGAGAAAAAGTTATATGTAAACAGGGTGCTAAACATTGTTATGTCAGCCAAAGTACATTGTGCCCATATCCTAGTAAAAACTTTAACAGACGCTCAAGCGATAAAAACACGCATAGATAAAGGAGAAGGTTTCTCTGAAATAGCCAAACAAGTATCTCTTTGCCCTTCAAGCAAAAAAGGTGGAGATCTCGGCACTTTTGGCAGAAACCAAATGGTAAAACCTTTTGAAACAGCCGCATTTCAACTTGAAAGAGGCCAAATTTCTGACCCAGTTAAAACAGAATTTGGGTACCACATAATCAAACGTATAGGTTAAAAACAGTTTAACAACAACAAACGTTTTTAGAGCAAAATAATTGCTCATACTAATTAACTATAATTAAAGGGTAAAAAAATTGAAAACAAACCCGCTACAACAAAATCGAAACAGAGTGGCAGTATGTATTGCCTTCTTTGTTGGGTTTATATTATTTTCAATTTTTAGAGCAAAATTTCAATCGATCGATAATGTGGTTAATCTTTGGACAGCAACTATTCACACAGACACAGCAACCCTTATAGCAAAATGTGTCCATTTCGCCCTTGGCACAATCGCAATAGCAGTAGCATCGATAACAATAGCGGGTTTTCTTCTCATAAAAAGCCGTAAAACTCAAAGTTTACTACTCTTAGCAGCTGTCAGTGGAAACGCCCTGTTTGTTGCAACTATAAAAACTATCACACAAGTTATCAGACCTGAAAATCAGATATTGCATGTCGCAAGTTTTTCATATCCTAGCGGTCATTGTGCAGGAGCAATTGTTTTTATCGGTTTACTAACTTACTACATTTGGTTAAAATGGGGCAGTGGTCAACGTATAAAGATTTTATCTACAGCTATTTTTGGTTTAGTGGTTGCTTTTGTAAGCTTTGACAGGATTTACCTTAACGTTCACTGGTTAAGTGATGTTATAGGCGGATGTCTACTTGGCGCGTTTTGGTTGTCATTTTGTGTTATATTTTATGAACGCTTGAAGCGGGATAACAATGTTGACTCCCAAAGTGTATAGCAATTTTGACCAGTCATAAAGGTAGTTTTAGGAGATAAGGTCTTTGTAATGTTTGGTACGTTATCTTCTGTCAGATCAGATGATAGCAAGGTATAGTTTAGAAAGCATTTGTGATGCGGTTGCAGGCTTCTTGGATGCATTCTTTTGGTTGTGTGAAAGTAACGCGTACATACCCTTCGCCGTGTTTACCAAAACCAACACCTGGAGTTACAGCGACACCTGCATCAAGCAGTTTGGCTGCAAACTTTATTGAGTCACCTCTGCAGTTAACCCACACGTAGAAGGTAGCTTTTGGAGTTTTACAAGGGTAACCGATTTTTGTTAGTGTGTTTACGAGGAGGTCACGGCGTTCTTGGAGGATTTGGTTGTTTTTTTGTAAGAATTCTGGTGGATCACGATTTTTGTATATGTTTAAGGCTGTTGCTGCGACTTTTTGGGTGTAGACAGGGGGACCAGAGTCAATTTGGGACTTGATTTTTGTTAGTCCAGCGACGAGTTGCTTATTTCCGACGGCAAATGCGATACGGTCACCTGTCATGTTGAAGGTTTTGGATAGTGAATTGAATTCTATTGCGACTTCGTCTGCTCCAGGTATTTCAAGTATGCTTGGAGCTTGATAGTTGTCGTATGTGATTTCTGAGTAGGCATTGTCATAACAGAGGATTATGTTGTTGTCTTTGGCGAAATCAACGGCTTTTTTTAGGAATGCTTTGTCGGCAGTTGCGGCTGTGGGGTTGTTTGGGTAGTTTAGAAACATTATTCGCACCTTGTCGGGGTTAATTGTGTCTAGGTCTGGTTGGAAGTTGTGGTTTTCGAGTAGGGGCATTGGTACAGCTATACCATCACAGAGGATTGCGCTTCCGTTGGCGTATACAGGATATGCTGGGTCGGGCACAAGTACCCTATCACCAGAGTTGACAAAAGCGCGGGCAATGTTTGCAAGACCCTCTTTTGAACCTAATAAAGCGATAACTTGATCATGTTCAACATCTACGCCAAAACGGTTTTTATACCAGATAGATACTGCTTCTCGAAAAACGGGTTCACCTTGACTAAATGAGTAATTGTGATTTTTCAAATCAGAACTCTCTTTAGCAAGTGCTTTGACCACAAAATCTGGTGGAGGCAAATCAGGGTCACCAATGCTTAAAGAAATTAAGTCAATTCCTTGGGCTTTTTTTTCTTTTTGAATTTTTTCCATTTCAGCAAACAAGTACGGTGGTAACCGCTTAACTCTTTCAGCATATTCAAAGTTCATATTAATTTTCTCCACGTATAATTCCTTGATAAACTTTTTCAGCAGCACCACTTAAAAACAGATTTTTGTCAACTTCAACCTGCAAGTCTCCACCTAATACGTGAGCAGTGACTTTGTTGCCAACTTTGCCAAGCTTGTTTGCAGCAGCAACAGCAGCACATACTCCAGTGCCACAGGCAAGAGTTTCACCACAACCACGTTCCCAAACACGCACCTTAAGCTCGTTTTTTCCTACAACTTGCACAAAACCAACATTAATTCGCTTAGGAAACATTTCATGGTTCTCCACAAAAGGACCGATATAGTCAACAGGAGTTTTGTCAACATTTTCAACAAATGTAACACAGTGAGGATTACCCATAGACAAACAGGTTACACTAAAAATTTCTTCGCCAACAAACAAATCACAATTTATACAAGTACCCTCACCAACCATTGGCAAAAAGTTACGTTCCCAAATAGGCACACCCATATCAACTTTAACTGACACGACTTCATCACCATTAAGATTTAACCAGATGTTCTTTACGCCAGAGAGAGTTTCAACTTTAAACTCAGACTTCTTAAAGACACCAGCCTCGTAACAGTATTTACTAAAACACCGAATGCCGTTGCCACACATTTCAGCTTCACTGCCATCAGGGTTGAACATTCGCATTTTCACATCAGATACTTTTGAGTTACAAACAAGCAACAACCCGTCTGCACCAACAGAAAAGCGACGCGTACAGAGCTTTTTAGCTAAAATAGAAGCTTGTTGGTCATCTATCTCTTCGTTTCGATTATCAATAACTATGTAATCATTTCCTAATCCGTGCATTTTCCAAAACTGCATTTACTCACCCTGCTGTGCTACCCGTTGACGGGTCAACAAATCTTGAAATTGTTCTCGCTCTCTAACTAATACAGGTTTTCCTTGACGTATCATAACCTCTGCAGCACGTGGACGAGAATTATACTGAGAACTCATGCTAAAACCATAAGCACCAGCATTAAGAATAGCTAAAACATCACCCTCAACTACCTGCGGCAACTCACGGTCTTTAGCTAAAACGTCACCTGACTCGCAAAGAGGCCCAACGACATCAAACATTGTAGAATCTTTTGAATTTAGCTTATTTGCCACCAAAATATGATGATAAGAACCATACATAGCTGGACGAATTAACGTGTTAAAACCTGAATCTACACCAACAAATTTACGATAAGGAGTAACCTTTACCGTGTTAACAGTAGTTAACAAAATACTTGCATCACAAATGATGTACCTACCAGGTTCAATACATAGAAACGGTTTACCTAAACTATACTCTTTTACCTTAGACTTAAACAGTGAAACCACTTTAGAAGTAAACTCCAACAAGTCCATAGCCTCATCATTTGGATGATAGGGAACACCAAGACCGCCACCTAAATCAATAAAATCAAAAATTATACCTAACTCGTCGTGAACCCGCTTAGCGATACCTAAAAATTTCTCCACCGCCTGAACGTATGAGTCAACCTTTAGAATACCAGAACCGATATGCATATGAATACCAAAATGTTCAACCCGCGCCTTCTTTGCAGTCGCATACACCTTTAGAACAGCTTCTTCACAGAGACCAAACTTTACTTGTGGTCCAGCGGTAATGCAGTGATCATGGTGACCATCACCAACTTCAGGATTAACACGAACAGAAATCGTTGAAGGCACAGCTATTTTGAGTAAACGATCAAGTTCACTTTGGCTATCAATGTTTACTGTAACACCTGCATCAACGAGAAATTTAAGCTCATCATTTCGAACACTGACACCTGTGAAAAGAATATGATCAGGCGTAAAACCACTGCTTAACCCCACAAAAACCTCACCAGGACTAACCGCGTCAAAGTAGGCTCCTTCTGATTGAAGAACTTTTAACACATCCAAGTTAGCGTTAGCCTTGCAGGCATAATAAATTCGCAGGTCTTTGTATTTGCTCACTATGGCGTTATATAATCGGTTATAGTTTTCACGGATTTGCTTCTCGCTAATCACATAAAGTGGAGTATCATATTTTTGAGCCAAGTCTTCAACAGAAAAACCGTCAAAGTATAAATTACCTTTACAGTTCTCCAAAGGTTCACAAAGTTTACGTTTAACCATTAATTCACACCAAATTAATTATTACCATAATAGGAAAAGTTAGGCTAAGCCTTTAGAAACGTAGAACTCAGCACTTAAAATTCCACCACCCGCAGCACCCCTAATTGTGTTGTGACCCAAACACATATACTTAAAGGTCATAATTGGATCCTTACGTATTCGGCCAACTACAACACTCATACCACAACCTGCATCACGATCAAAACGAGGTTGAGGACGATTCTTTTCATGCCGCACAACAATAGGATTAACTGGAGCGCTTGGCAACTTTAGTCTCTGAGGCTCGCCCTGAAAATTGGCAAATGCTTCCTCAATTTCATCTATAATTGGATCTTGTTCGAGCTTTATGAAAACAGACTCTAAGTGACCGTCCTTAACATTAACACGGTTACAACTTGCACTAAGCTGAAAAATGGCATTTTGCACATTGCAACCAGCACTATTGTATTTGCCCAAAATTTTGAGCGCTTCTGCTTCCATTTTTTCTTCTTCACCTGAAATAAATGGAACAACATTATCAATAATATCCAAAGAAGAAACACCAGGGTAACCTGCACCACTTAACGCCTGCATAGTGGATACCATAACTTGTTTTAAGCCAAACTGCATAAGGGGTTTTAGCGTAATTGCAAGCTGAATTGTGCTACAATTAGGGTCTGTTGTAATAAAACCCTTCCAGCCGCGTAACTTCTGTTGAATCTTAACCATCTCAGCATGGTCAGGGTTAACTTCTGGAATAAACAATGGAACGTCTTTGTCCATACGATGAGCACTTGCTTTACTGAAAACTGGATAAAGAGCACCAAAATGAGTCTCCGCTGGACCAGCAAGATCACCTGGAAGAGAAGAAAACACTAAATCCACCTCTCCGGCTTGCTCTACAGACTTTACATCAGCATTTACAACAGACATTTCAGCAATTTCTTCAGGAAGCTCAGTTTCCATAAGCCAAGGACACGCATCCTTGTACTTTTTACCTGCTGACCGCTCTGACGCAGCAAGCACAGATATTTGGAACCAAGGGTGACCCTGTAATAGTTGTATAAACCGTTGACCAACGGCTCCAGTTGCGCCTAAAATGGCGACTTTACGCTTCATCGACATATTTTCTTCCTCTGTTCTTTGTATGTTAACTTGATAAAAAAGTTAACGGCAAAAACTTGCTAAGTTAAACTCAAAACATCAGCCATACTGTATATTTTTGGTGTATTTTGTTTACTTAACCATTCAGCTGCGTGAACTGCGCCTTGTGCAAGGACACAACGGGAAAATGCAGTGTGTTCAATTCGTAGCATTTCATGTGGACCTGCAACGGTTAAACTGTGAATACCAGAAACACCACCTACACGTAGGGAAGTGATTTCCATTTCGTTGGGTTGCCTTGGACTCATGCCATCTCGTCCGGTAACAGTTTTTGTGTAATTTCGTATATTTGAAACGATTTCCCCAAGTTTCTTAGCAGTTCCACTTGGAGCATCATTCTTGCCAGTGTGGTGAATTTCATTTATGCTAAAGTCATAGTTTTGAGGAAACGCTTTGAGCGTATCTATGAGTTTATAGAAAATGTTTACACCTACACTGTAATTTGGAGAGAATACAGCTGGAACTTTGCCGTCTATTGCATCTACAATTGCAAGGTTTTGCTCTGAGGTAAATCCTGTGGTGCCAAGAATTATGCGTTTTTTTTGGCTTGCAACTATTGGAATATTTGTCAATTCAGCTGTGGGACACGTAAAGCTAACGAAGACATCAGCGTTTGAGAGCGCATTTACAAGTTGGTCACTGCTCAAAATTTCTGTATCTTGTTCAGATATTCCCAAATTTCGAAGAGTTTTACCTACAGCAGGGCTGCTTGAAGATTCTATAGCACCAACAGTTTGAATGCCTTTAGAGAATGCCTCTTGAACTATTGCAACACCCATTCTTCCCAATACACCTGCAACGCAGAGTTTAAGCATACGTTAATCCCACAAGGCTTTCCTTGTTGTATAAGCGGTCCTTAAGGTTTACGCCAAAATAATTAGCAATTGGCTCAAGCACCTGAGGATTTGTTTCATAAACTTTACGAGCACTTGCCAAAACAATGTCAAGTCCAGCACAGGTCATCTTACCCAATGGTTGCCTGCAAGGGCCTGATGGCATACCTAGAATGTTCATCAGGGTCTTAAAAGCAAGAGGATTTCTTGCCTTACAAGCAACTGGACCGTAAGGTGTTGACTCCTGCGTTTTTATAGTGACTATACTAAAGAGTGGCTGAAGTGCGTGATGAATTACTGCTGCAGCTTCTCTGTTTCCTTCAAGCGTATAGTGAATCATATCTGTCACTGCCCGCGGCGCAACATTAGACACCACAGAAATTGCCCCAGTTGCCTCAATACGAGGGTCTACCATCATTGCATACGTTTTGTCATCATCACCACTGAGAATTTCGAAGTCTTTTCCACATAACTGCCGGGTCAACACCATGTTCTCGATGTCGCCTGTTGCTTCTTTTACGCAGCGTACATTTGGGTATTGTTGATGCAATGCCGCGAGATCTTGTGGAAACAGTTGAGTCCCAGTTCGTCCAGGGATGATGTAGGGAATTATCTGCATGTCAGAAAACTGCTTTGCTATGGGTTCGATGTATTCCCTGCGAATTTCCATAGAGCTTGGTCCATTATAGTATGGATCTACAAGTAAAACAGCGTTTATACCAGCAACTTTGGCGTGATGAGTTCCCTCAATTGCCTCTATTGTAGAGTTACTTCCAGTGCCGGCGATAGTAAAACAACGGGTGCCAGCGTATTCACGGGTTTTTTTGATCACTTTACTGTGTTCTTCCCAAATCAGAGTTGGTGATTCACCTGTTGTACCTACAGCAAGCAGGCCGTCTATGCCTTCGTGAATTTGAAAATCTATTAAACGGTGTAAGCCTTCGTAGTCTATCTGCCGATTTGCAGTCATCGGAGTGATTAAGGCCGTTGTGCAGCCACTGAATGTGAACATTTAATTTGCCTCTTTTTTGAAATAGAATATTACACTACATATTTAAATTTTACGAACATCACACAAATTTTTCGCAAAACGTAACAATAATAAAAATATTAAAGAATAACACAAATATAAGTACGTAAACAGCAAAACTTACACAAGTTTAGTTAAGAAAACAAAATATACACTAAAACATGTATACCATACTACAGGATAAAAATTAAACTAAAAAATAAGAAAGGGTTGGTTGATGGCGCACTACGGAGCTAGTTAGGCTTTACCTTTTTCTTCTTTACCGTAGTATTCGGTCCATTTCAGTTTACGGGCATCTCTGCCAAACTTCAAGCTGCTTTTCTTGCATTTACTTGAATCAAACCACAAAACAGAACCGTCATTTTTAACGTACATCATGCCTGTACCCGATGGGAAATCATTACCGCAGAATGAACACTTTCTTGCTTTTGGCATGACCAATCATTCTCCATCTGTGTTTATCTTGTAATTTTCTTTGCTTCACGTTCTGTCTCGCGGAGCATCAAAATATCTTGTGCCCTCACGGGTCCTTTAACGTTGCGTGTGATAATTCTTCCTTTGTCTTTGCCTTCCATGATGCGCACTCTGACCTGCGTGATTTCACCGGTAACGCCTGTACGTCCGATGACCTGTATAACTTCTGCGGAAATTAATTCTTCCTGCGCTGCAGCGCGTTCTTCTTTAGTACTCATTACTGAGTTCCTCGTTTAACCTGATCAAGTCGCGTAACTATTTCTTTTATCAAACCTGAAGCTTCTTCTCTAATTATGCACGCTGACGCACATGGAACGTCAATACCTATTGCTTTTCCCAATGCTTCTTTTGTTGGAACAAACACATAAGGAATTTTTCTTTCGTCACAAAGCAAAGGCAGATGTGCAATAACTTCTGGAGGATCAACATCCTCCGCTATTACAACAAGTTTTGCTATTGAACGTTCAACAGCTTTTGTGGCTTCGTTAGTTCCTTTTCTAACTGCACCAGATTTTGAAGCGGCTGATAGGGCTTCATAGGCTGCATCTACGACTTCTTGTGGGATATCAATTTTTACATAGAATTGTTTTGTCATTTTTTTCTTGACCTCACCCTTTTAAGGCAGAGTCATATCAAGGCTTCTCATTAAATAAGCTTTCTGCTAAAGATGGCACATACTTAACCGTTGTACAGATGGGGAACAAAAGCTTTAAATGTAGAGTTACATTGAGCTTCATGTTTTTCTGAGGGATAGAAATTTGCAAAGAATTGGTAAGGCGTTAAGTGTTACACCATCGAATAGTCTTATTGTAAAAACAGAAAGCCCTCCGAAACTTGGCTGTGAAGTTGCTGACGAGAACTTGACTGTTGTGGGCAAAGTTTTTGATATTATTGGTCCTGTGTCATCACCGTATGCAGTGATTAAAATAAGTGTGAAAAATTCTACGGCACTATTGAATAAACCGCTGTATTTACTTCTCTCGAAAGCGCGGAGTAAAAAGTGATATGGTTAAAGACAGTGATGATGAGCTGTCTGAAATCGATCCAATATTAAAAGCTGAAATAATGGAAATGCAGGCATGTCCCAAATGTGGCAGTACAAGGATAATGCGCGATTATGAGTGCGCTGAGATTGTTTGCATGAACTGCGGGTTTGTTGTTAATCAAAAAATTGCATATAGAGAATGGAAAAAAAGAACGTTTAATGGAAAACAGAAAACGAAACGTGCAAGTGTAGGGGCACCTTTAACTTATACCATTCATGATAAAGGTTTAACGACCGTGATTGATTGGCATAATCGAGACAGTCGTGGTAAAAATTTTTCAGTTGAGCAGAAAGCTCAAGTTTACCGTTTGCGTAAATGGCAGAGGCGTATAAGGATCACTGGTTCAACAGAGCGCAATTTAACTTATGCATTGTCTGAAATGATGAAAATTTCTAACAAATTGAATTTGCCAAAAAATATTTTGGAAGCAGCATCAATTATCTATCGAAAAACAGTAAAAGAGCATCTAATTAATGGTCACTCAATTCGAGGTATAGCAACAGCTACGCTTTATTTAGCATGTAGACAATATGGACCGCCAAAAACCCTTGATGAAATCGCACGTGCCTCAGCAGTAAACAAAAAAGAACTGGGAAAAAGTTACCGTTTTCTGATAAAAAAACTCGACTATTCAATACCACCACTCCAACCAAACCAATGTATAATCAAGTTTTCCAATAAAGTAACAGTACAAAGAAAAGTTGAAAAAATAGTGTACAAAATTCTTACAGCATCAAAAGACATCAAACTCACTTCAGGACGCACCCCAACAGGCATCGCAGCAGCAGCAGGTTATGTAGCACTAGTTTTAATCGGTGAACGCAAGACTCAAAAAGAAATCGCAGATATTGCACAAATCACTGAAGGAACAATCAGAAATCGTTACAAAGAAATTGTAAACCGATTAATGTTTGAAATAAGCCTCTAATACAAACACCCTTTGCTCTCTTTATCTAATTACTTGTTTGTTTTAACGTACTTCCGCAAAAATTGATCAAAGCAAAAATCAGCACACTGTAAACAAGACATAGTAACAGGTATTTTTTTAAGCGTGATTTTTCCATATTTAGACATATGCCCTATAAATTTACTTTCGATTTATCCAAGGTGCCAAAGTTTTTCTTTACCGAACTTGCTACGGCGAGTTATCAGACGGGCATGCATACAACTGTCTTAAAAACCTCCAGGGATATAATAAAAAAATTCAAAATCGAAGAAGCAACAGGATTAAACATTAATGATGCTATAGTTCTGCTTAACGATTTAATTGACATGCAAGCAGAAAACATGATTGAACGGAACAAATTTTTAGAAAGTAAAAAGAGGGCTCTTTTGCTGCCTCATTGTTCAAGAAAATATTTAGACAGCCGTTGTAAAGCAGTTTTTGACACAAACATCCCCAGCTACGTTTGTTCACACTGCTCTGAAGACTGCCCTGTCAATCAAGCAGACAGAATAGCCAAAGAAAAAAATTATGATGTATTTATTTTACCAGGTGGCAGTTGTATTCCCAAAATTTTGAATAGCACAAAATATGAAGGAGCTGTAGGTGTGGCATGTGGTGAAGAAGTAAAAATGTTACGTCCACTGTTAAACAACATGAACATAGCAGGACAAGCCATACCATTAATAAAAAATGGTTGTGCAAACACTATTTTTAGCATAGAAACACTTGTAAAAATACTTTAAATATCAACCAAATTCCAAAGTTTAGAAAAACAAAAAACAACATAATTCGAAGCAAAATTTAGAATACTAAACTAAGATTTAAGAAAATAAAATGAAGTAAAATAACTATTTTACTATTTCGCGTTTCTTCCAGCGCAGATTTTTACATTTACATTTACGGCATTTTAGCGCTGTCTCGGCATTTCGTGCACCACAGTCACGACAAATTTTCATATATAACCTATGCTTTTGAGCGATTGTTTTCTTAACTGGATCTAATATTGGCATTGATGTTATCCTTCTGCTCATCTTTGATGGTTAACTGTCAAATATACCTTTTGTCTAAACTTTGCAGTTTATTTGATTACCTCAATTGTAACATAAGAACGAGTGCCTTCTATACCATCAATATTGTAGAGTTTTTTGAGCACATCATCAAGATTTTCACGTTCAATCATTATTAAAGCGTCAACATCACCAGCGATACGAAAAGCTCTGGAAATTGCCAGCTGGCGAACTTGCTCATATACCTGAATACGCTTTATCGGAGAAATTTTTAGCAAAATAAAAGCAGGGGTAGAAGATACACCTAAAGCACCAAGACCTTTGTCAGTAACATCAATAAACCCACGACCAGTTCGAATGTAACCACGAATTTTTAGTTTACGCAGATGAACATTTAGAGCCTGACGACTTATACCTAATTGATTTGATAGCTCATCCTGCTTAACACGAAGTGTGTAGGTACTGGTTGACCTTCCTTTTTCGTACAGAGTTTTGAGAAGTTGTATTGAACGTTTAGTTAATGGCTCCAAAGTTTTCCCTTTTATTACGTTTGTTAAAGCAAATCTTTACATTAGTAGCAATAGTGTGCTTCCTTAAGAATATAACTATATATTGAAATAAAAAAACAGGTAACGAAAGTTCTGGATATGCACGTTGAATATTATGGTGTTAGCCTTATCCTATCACGTGGGTACAGTGTTGTTTCACGGATATTTTTTCGGCCAGAAAGAATCATTGTTAAACGTTCCAGACCGATAGCCCAACCTGCGTGAGGAGGCATACCCCAGTCGAATGCTTGAAGATGATACTTGAACGACTCGGGATTCAGACCCTTTTCTTGCATTCTGCTAACAAGTTGATTTTTATGTTCAATTCTTGTTCCACCAGAAACGAGTTCTATATAGCGCCACATGAGATCGAAACCTTCGCAAATTTCAGGTTTATCTTTTTGCGGTTTGATATAGAAAGTTTTGGCTTTCGAGGGCCAGTTGGTTATAAAGTAAAAGAATGGGTAAAGTTTACCTATCTCGCGGAACGCTTCCGTTGAAATGTCTTCACCCCATGGAATTTCTACACCATGTTCTTTTAGATTTTCGAGAACTTCTGTGTAGGTCAAACGTTTGAATGGAAGTTCAGGAACTTCAAATTTGTACTTAAGCAGGTGTAACTCGTTAGCGCATTTCTCTTTAACAGTTACAAAAACGTGGTGAATAACCTGTTCCAAAAGGTTCATCATATCATCTGCGTTGGCAAATGCCTGCTCAACATCCACACTTGTGAATTCACTTAAATGTCGTCTGGTATGGGATTCTTCAGCTCTAAAGAAAGAACCTACCTCAAAGACTTTTTCCATACTCATAGTCAACTGTTCTTTATAGAGCTGAGGACTCTGTGCAAGATATGCAGTTTGATCAAAATACTTTACACTAAAAAGTTCTGCACCACCTTCTGTTGCAGAAGCTATGATTCGGGGTGTTTGAACTTCAAGATAACCTTTCTCAAACAGAAAACTGCGAATTGCCTGCAATGCAGTGTGTCGAATTTTAAAGACCGCAAGAGTAGTTTCAGTTGTTAAGTCAAGAGCTCTTGCATCAAGTCGTGCTTCGATACTTGCAGGTGTTTTACAGGTGATATCTATTGGTAACTGTTCAATTGCGATGCTTAAAAGTTTAATTTGTGTGGGAATTATTTCAATTCCACGGGGAGACATATTTGTTTTTTTTACGACCCCTTTTACAGCTATACTGAAACGTTTCTGTAAGAGGTTGGATTTCTGCAGTACCTCAGGTGCTATACGTTTTTTTGGCATAGTTATTTGGATAGCGCCTGTGCTATCTTTCATAACAATGAAGCGAATACCACCAAGATCACGAACTTCTTGAACCCATCCAAACAGGATAACTTCTTGAGCATCTATATCTGGAGAAATATTGTAAATATTGTGAGTTCTTACCCAGTCTCCGATAAAGTCCATGTCCATAACAATTTCAACCGTTAATCTACAAATTCAACACGGATAGACATTTTTTTTACGTTATGAGCGATACCTTTGAGAGTGGATAGATCAAAGGGTAACTGTTGACCACGTTTACGCTTTAGAATAACACGAGTTTCAGTTGTTCCATCGGGTAGCCAAATAGTGTTGATAGTGAAAATGCTAAATGGCACAAAGAGATCCTCGAGGAACTTACGGTCATCAACACCGTATTCGAGTATTCGAACATTCTTTCCTGTTTCATCACCTAAAGCTTTGATGATTTTGCCACCAAACCCTAATAAACGGGGTACATCGCCATGCCCCACAAGAATTGCTAGAGTTTTTTCCACTTCAACTGCTTTGTAGAAACAAACACTTTGAAGCGTAGGATACTTATCTTCCATGTTAAGGAGGAAACGGGCGATTCTAAGGTCTAAGTCACTGATTTCTCCCGCTTTTACTTTAGCAGAACATTTCTGGCATAGCATGCCGCTTTTTAAGCAGAAACTGCACAGTTCGGTTTTCATGATTGAATCGCCTTTTTATTGTAAATTAGGGTGCAACAGATTAGTTGAGTCTTCAACATTGAAGAGTTATTTCAATCGTGCTTACGTTGCTTAGTTGTGCTTCCTCATCATCTTGAGGTCGAATTTGATCTGTTCCAATTGCAATTGTCTTGATTTTTACATTCGGAAGAAATTTACGCCTCACAACTTCAGCCACGTCAATAGCTCTACTGATTGCTTTTCCCCGCGCTTTAATGCTAACTTCTTTAGCTCCACCATGGAAAAAGGTTATGCAAGCAAGCACATAGTTCATTATTGGTTTTTTACCGATTAACACTGCATTTGCTTCTGACATGGCTTTACTCCTAAATTAACATTCTAAGATGCAATTTAAGTAGCTTTTTTTCCGAGCATAAATACATTGTGGTACAAGATGCTTTTTCTGTCTTAAAAACCAAGACGTTACAAAGACAACTAACTAAAATAAGCACCAACCAGAAATCAAACAAGTCACTAACCAAATTCTACGTACTTCTGCTTTACATCACGACAAAATACTCCATAAAAACCTGACAGAACAACTACATCACTAAAAACCGTTCATACAAACAATCCGTTTATATCAACACAAATCTTAATTTTATGATAGTCTTTATCAAGACTAATACATTATACAGCATTAACAGGAAGAATAAGATGACCCCACAACACGACTGGTTTAAAATTTTAAACAATTGCAAAAATAATGTTGAAAAAGCAATAAAACCACATTTAAAAACCTTAAATGAGCCACAACCTGACCTAGGAAAAGGTGCCGGTGGGGATGCTATGAAGCCAGTAGATTTGGCCGCAGAAAAAGCCATCGTTGATACACTACAGAATTATAATGTTTCATTTTCGTTAATCAGTGAAGAGTCAGGTTTTGAAAAGTATGGCAATAATCCAGAAGAATGTTACATCACAATTGACCCGATTGACGGCACAACTAACTTGTTACGGGGATTGCCATTCTATGCTTCATCAATTGCGGTTTCGAGAAAACCAGTCATTGTAGAGATTTACGCAGCTTTAGTCGCTGACTTATATCATGATATTACGTACATAGCACAAGAAAATAGAGGAGCATATCGTGGCAGTGAAAAAATCAAAACATCACAAGTGTCAAGCCTTCAAGAAGCTGTACTTGGAATGGATCTTAACACTTATAAAGTTGCAGAAATAGCACCTAAATTAACCGATTTAATCCAACAAACCAAACATATCAGACATTACGGCGCTAATGCTTTAGAATTGTGTTATGTTGCAAATGGGTTAACTGATGCTTTTGTTGACATACGAGGAAAATTGCGTACCACAGATGTGGCAGCAGGTTTTTTGATAATTAAAGAAGCAGGGGGTTTAATAACAGACATACACAAGCAACCAATCAACGTTAAATTAGATCCAAAACAAACTATAGAATTTGTAGCATCTGGCAACGCTAAATTACATGATACAATTCTTGGGTTAGTCAAGCATTAATACAAAAACTTTCCATCTGCCGCCATTTTTTAGCCTGTCAAAAATTAAAATATTATTATTTCAAATTTAATGGTTGTAAATTGGGAATTAGAGTCTGTTAACATTAAATTTATTACTAGGATTGCGTAGTTAGTGTATAGATATGGTGCTTTTAAAAGAGTCGTTTGTTAAAATTGAAAAATTTACCCATACAACGTAAAAAGCAGCCTAGATAATTACGGGTTCTTAAGCGCCATCCTCTACGCTCTGGAAAACGGTTGTAAATGGTGAGCGTTACCTAAAGAATATGGGAATTGGCACACAATTTACATGCGCTTTAGCAGATGGAGCAAAAACGGATACCTACACGCATTTTTGAAGCCCTGCAAAAGAAGGCATATTTCAATAGAGATAAAATGTGTGTGTCTTGACAGCACACATGTCAAAGTACGCCAGACGCCGCTGGGTTTTAAAAAAGTGGTGAACAAAGTATCGGGCGCTTCAAAGGTGGATTAACAGCAAGATTCATGTTGTTACTTTGTCTGTCAAGATTGCTGTAGCGTTTTGTCTTTTAGTAGGTAATGTGTGTGATGTTCTGAGGGTCAGAGATTGCTTGTGATACTTAACGGTGGGGTGTGTCTTTGTTGGTGGACAGGGTTTATGAGGGTAATAAAATGTGTGAGTTCGCCAACAGCAGGGGTTTGTTGTTGTGGTTTCGCCTAAGGAGAATCGTAAGTGTTTTTGGGTGTATGATGCGGAGTTGTACAAGTTTTGTAATGAGTTTGAATGGTTTTTTCTTGCGTATCAAACGCTTTTGCAGGGTATTTACACGCTATGATAAACTTGCTATAATCTACGCAGGAGTAATCATAATAGCACTGATTTACGATGCCAACTTAATGTGAACAGGCTCTAAAAGAGTCTCTAATTAAAGGTAGCCTCCGAAAACCTCTTAACTAGCATGGATGTTATGTGCAGTAAAAGTGTAGTGGGGAAATTTGTATGGGTCAACTGCACTTATTTGGAACAAAAACACAACTGGAAGTATTATCAAACCTGGGAGATCCACTAATAAAAGCTAACCAACTAATTGACCTGGAAAATATTTCGCAAACCAATCGAAAACACCATAC
>JAITCR010000141.1 GCA_031282985.1 Nitrososphaerota archaeon
TAGCCACTTTAGAATACATACGAGAATACCGAACCTACGCCCACGTAGCAGCAAGCTATGGAATATGTGAAAGCAGCATCTATCGCATCATAAAATGGGCGGAAAACACTTGATAAAAGACGGAACATTCTCACTACCCGGACGCAAAGCACTACTGAATAGACACAGGATATATTGGCATTACAAAGCTTCATGCTAATTCAGTAATTCCGGTAAAGCGCAGTAAGAAAAGACCGTTAACTAAAGCGGATAAAGTGTTTAATCATGTGGTTTCAAGTGAACGGGTTTTAAATGAGCCCGAGCTTGGTTTGATTAAGCGGTTTAAATTTGTGTCAGATCGTTATCGTGGTAGATGTAAACGTTTCGGCCTGTGGTTCAATCTTATTGCAGGCATCTGCAACTACGAACAGAGAACATAAGTTATGCAAGAAGTCTAATGATGGTGGAAAGCGTTTGCAGCACAATAACCGACATTGTTTGCGTGCAAAATAACATAAAAACAAAGATTTCTCCAAAGCACATTTAGTTAATAAAAAACTAAACTGCCACATAATTCGTGCGTGTTGCTGTTTTTAGAATGTATTTGCTGGTACTTTTTAGTGTTTTTTGTTGTTGTGTAGTTCTGTTTTTGTAAGAAACATTAAATTCAAGACTTTAGATTGTTCTTTAAGAGTGAAAGGTTATGTTTCGCGTAAGAGTTAACAAAATTGAATCAACCCGTGACATTGATGGAAATCTGGGAAAAAGACTTGAACTTCTGGAAGAGCAGGAAGTAAATCCTTATGTACTAAGACCACAAACTGATGAAGCAAAAATGGCGCAAGACATCATGCAAGCCCTGCAACAACAAATGCCCTTTCTGCCACAACGTCAACAGTTAACTACACCAAAAATTATTCTGTTTTTAACTGAGCAAGAATATGACAGTTTAGGCATAATCTTTGACGTAAATCAAGTTTATGAAGTAGTGCTAGAAAATCAGGTTATTCGTTTCAGAAAAATCTAACGAAACGTTACATGTCTGCCTAAATGTGTTCTATTGAGGAGAGTGAAAACAGCATGACAGGTAAAAAGATATGCCTTGCTCATGTTTCCCATAACTTGGTTTGTAAGGCCTCTTGAGGTCATTGACTATACATAAACAAGAAGTATCTCTAGGATATTTTCCACGATATTTGATGTTCTGTTTTTCTATTCCATATTTCTTACGGTATTCTCTGTAAATCAAATCGGGGATGAAGCTCTCCCGAGGTACACCATAACTGGTTTGCCAGAACCGCGTAATGCTGATAGCTTCTATAATTATCGCTTTTTAACGCTATCACCATTTCCGTGTTCCACGGGAGGAAACATGTTATGTTGTTGGCAAGTTTAGCATTAATTTTCCTGTTAGGATTACTGCTTGGCAGTATTTTCAATAAATTAAACCTTCCCCGTCTACTTGGCTTGTTAATAGCGGGGATAATACTTGGTCCATATGGGCTTAATTTGTTAGATAATTCTATTTTGAACATTTCAGCAGATTTACGAGAAATAGCTCTAATCATATCCTCATACGTACTGGGCTTTCACTTGATCTAAACGACTTAAAAAAGTAGGCCGCCCGCAATTTTAATGTGTTTTATTCCAGCATGTTTTGAATACTTGGCATGGTGTTAATTGCACCCAAACTTCTTGGCATTTCAATATTAGACGCGGCAATCATGGGTGCGGTCATTGGAGCTGTTTCACCTGCAGTAATCATACTTAAAATGATTCACCTCATGGAAACTAATTACGGCACAAACAAGAGCATCCGCAACTAATAATGTCCGGTACCTCAGTTGATGGCGTTTTTGTTATTGTACTATTTACCGCTTTCATAGGCTTAGCACAGGGAGACCACATTTCTACATCAAGTTTTATACAATACCCACATCAATTATCACAGGTTTGTTAATTGGTGTTTTACTATGCATTGCATTGGCTTTCTTCTTTAAGAAAATAAAAATACGTGACTCAATGAAAGTTATCCTCCTACTTAGTATTTCCTGCCTATTTGTTGCCTTAAGCAAAATTTTCCCCATACCATTCTCAGGGTTACTTGCAGTCATGAACATGGTATAGTGTTATAGCAGAATAGTTTAAGAATTATACTCTTCAAAATGGGTGTACACGGCTTCTTGTAGTGTTTCACATTCAGGCATCAAATCAGACAAAACACGCTTCAAATTAGCCCACCGACACTCAATACAATTAAAAACAGGCAAATACGCAGATAAAAACAACAAAAACACACCCACCCACTCAACAATAAGCAACAACTTTTTCCCCCGATGAAAAGAAACATTATCCAAAATAACCGTCACACCAAAAGGCACACAAGACAAAAACTAATTCTCAAACCCACCTCAAAAAACACACCATTAATCGAATACTCATAACACAAAACAACCACCACCAAACCACCCAACAAACCCCCCATAACACTCAATCGGTAAAATTTACGCCCACACTTAACATCCTCAACACGCTTACACCTTGGCACACGACCATATTCACAATTAAATCTTTTTTTATCCCACATTCATCAATATAGACTCGTTTATGCTCCAGAATTAAAGACAACGCGTCTAGAAGGCTTGGCGATCGGTTTGTGATTTTCCACTGTAGGTGAAACTTTTTTTACGCGTTATTTTTAGTTTAACAAGAGTGACATACATGAGGAGGGTTTAACATTGAAGTACTCTGATAGTTCTTTTAGGCAGGCGTCTGAGTGTTCTTTTATGCATTGTTATAGTTTTTGGGGTCTATTTTTCTTTTGCGTGTGGGGTTTTTTGGTTGGAGTAGCCTGTTTGTTGTTGCAGGTTTGTCCAGTTGTGGCAGGTTTTTTTGGGGATGTTGAAGGTTTCGCAGGTTGTTTTATTGTATGTCCTTTTTTTCTAAAAGATAGGACGGCTTCTCTGAAATCCACACTATAGGTCATAATAAACAATAAAACACAGTATAAAATTTAAACTAGTCTACTATACATAAAAAACACACAAATCTCACACAGCGCCTCTCCTCAAAGTTTTCAAAACTTTGAATTGGCGCAGAAATTCTACTTTTCGTGCTCATCGGTGCAACGGTTGATTTAAATTACGCTTTGTACGCTGGGTTTGCGGCCATCATTGTAATTTTTGGCGCTTTAACGTTTCGCATGGGTGGTGTGTTGTGTTGTATGTTTAAAACAAAACTAACTATGAAAGAACGTGTGTTTTGCAGGCTTTGGGACAATATTGGCAGCCTCCGAAAACGTCTTAACTATCAAGGGTATAATGTGTAGTACGGTAAAATAGGGAAGTTTGCATGGGGTAACTGCTGCATTTATTTTGTTTTTATCGGTTTGAAGCGTAAAACGTGAGTTTTCGGAAGTGTATGTGTTTAGCTTCTTTGTTTGGTCCATGATTCGGTTAGTTTTTGTGCCATAATGTTGTGCAGATCAGGTCTTGCTGTTTCCAGATAGTGTCAAAGCCATCAGAGCTTCATAAA
>JAITCR010000027.1 GCA_031282985.1 Nitrososphaerota archaeon
GAGTGTCGGTGGGCTAATTTGAAGTGTGCGTTGCCTGATTTGATGCCTGGCTGTGGAACCCTGCAAGAGGCTATATACACCCATTTCGGAAGGCGCAATTCTTAAACTATTCCACTATATTGGTGCTCGGTTAACCAGTTTTAGTTGTTCTGTGTCGGTGATGCTGTTTGTGAAGCGGCGGGTTTGGTTGTCTTGGGTTGGGCTATCAAGTATAGTTGATACCAGTAAGTCTTTATAGGCATCTATTCCGCAAATTTTTTTGGTCATACTCTTTTTTCACCTCTACTTGTGTTGGAGTATGTTGTGATAGTGTTCTTTTGGACTTTTTAGACAATTTTCTATACGTGTTCGAGACCCAGCCATCTATCGCCAGTAGGAACACACACCCATTTCACTACGAGGTTTAAACCCCAAAATATTTTTCGGTATTTTCTTTCAACATACTCTAAAACCAAGGAAAGGTAACAAAAGGACAAAAAGACTTTGCATCGCACTTCAATGAAAGTTCACTTTATGAGCTTTCACTCTAATAAATTGACAGTTTACCTGTTTTGCCGCATTTTCATCATTATCTATGTTGCCGATGAATAGCATGTCTGGTAGGGTAAAGCCGAGGTTAATCGCTACCATTTTTAATTGTTCATTCCGGTTCAAAGTGTCTTCACGCGTAGAGATTGTGTCAAACTGTATGTTAAATTTTTGACAGATTCTATGTACGGTTTCTTTGCCCTGCATTGTTACCAACGCTTTAGGTAGTTTAGCGTGTTGTCTGTACAGTTGCATTCCTTCTTTATGAACTATAATATTGTCAATTATGGCAAGTTCAAAACTTGTCCAAGTATCAAAAACTTTTCTTAAAACCTGTTGGTCTTCAACTTGTGTTACTGCATTTAGTAAGGAACTAATTTCAGCTATACCTAATATTTCACTGATTTTTTCGCGAAGAAGTGAGTAATTAATTGGTAAATTAAATAGTGTTCCATCTAAATCAAAAATAATGGCTCTAAACATTTTACGTGTACATGGCTCCCAACACTTTACTATCCTTCACTAAACATCCTGGAGCATCCATATGCCGTATCCAATACACATCTGCTGGTAATGGATTATATTTTTCCAGTTTAGGTAAATTCTCTTTGTATGCTAGCTTTGTGTACAGGTAGGGAATGTTTATACGGTAATCGTTAAAGAAGACTTTGCTGGCGTAACTAAAGAAGAACGAAGTGGTAAACATACGTCCAGGGTTGATTTCGGTTACACATGGAACACCCTTATTGTTCTCTTTTAAGTCAACGCTGGCAATTCCCGTAAAGTTTGAGTCAATAGCTAAAACAGCCTCAGTGCTGATTTTGTTAACAGTATTTTCATGCACAGTTCTCTGCACAGCTGGAGTACCCATGATGCCCGACGGCGCAAGATACGAGTAAATGTATTCAAGACGTTCACGTGCCATTGAAGTTACAAGTTCACCATTACGCCATAGACTGTGAAATGCAATGTTTCTTCCAGGTAACATCTCCTGAGCAATAAATTTCCAGTCAACATTACGAGCGCGCCAATAATTAATCCACGAAACAGCTGTTTCACGATTACTTGCAGGAGAACTCCCTCTACCACCCGCGCCACGAGTAGCCCTTATCCATATAGGTGAACCCAACTCTACAAACGCGTTATCAATGTCAGATTCCTGTTTAATCACAATTGTTCTAGCTACAGGTATACCCTTATTCTTCCACGCATTAGCAGACGCAAGCTTGTCCTGACAAGCTTTCACCGCTTGCTTAGACGGCAAAAACAGAGGAGCATCCAGTTTTTCACGCCGTTCCGAAACAATTTCAACCTCAACATCTGGCTGCGCATGCAAAAAATCAATTTTTTCTTTGCAAATTATCTCGTTTAAACAGTCAATGTAACTCGGGTTTTTGGCTTTTGGCACCAAATATTTAGCATCTGTAGGCATCGTATGTAAATAGTGTTCATTTGCTTCTGTCCCTACTACATACAATTTTTCAGGAGCTACAGTTAACGACTTTACAAAATTTATGCCTGCTGGTCCACCAGCACCAGTACAGAGTATTCGTTTTGTCAATCAGATTCACCTTGTCTAATTCTCCACAAATTTGCGACCTACGCTTGTATTTAGCGCAGATTTAATTTGACCTATACAAATACGAATTTATATCTGTATCCAAAGAATCATACAGACAACCTTAAAAACAAAAACATCATCTTAACCCACAATAACATGTAAACCTGTGGGCCGGTCGTCTAGCCTGGTTAGGACGTTGGCTTTACGAGCCAAAGGTCGCCGGTTCAAGTCCGGCTCGGCCCACTTCTCTTCATAATCAGAGCTTATTCTATCAGGATTTACTTTCACATGTTTACTTCCATTTACTTCCGCTTTATGATAAGAGTAAATACGTTTACCTTCTTTGTAACCTATGTAATGCTGTATTCGACTACTGTTCCTTCTTTGCTGTAATAAACCTTCTACACCACATACAGAACATATTATTTTCATAGTTATTCCCTTATTGTATTCCTTGTAGTTTGTTTTCTATTAGTCTGGATAGGCTTTGGTTCTTTTTCTTTGCTTCTTCTTCTAACTTTGTGATTAACTGCTCGTCTATTGAAATGCTTATTTTCTTTCTCATTATCTCACTTCACTGTTGGTAGTATAAGGTAGTAACTATATTTAAGATTTAGTTCTTAATGTGATGCATAGTTATCTTTTGTTAGAGATTATTTCAAAATGGCTGTGTTTTTCTTTTTTGTTGTTTATTTAATAGTCTGTTCTCTTTTTGTGTTCTTTAAAAGTTAGTGTAGAAAAAGATTTGGAATTGTCTTAAGAGAAAAACAATATCCAACATATTATTGCTGTTACAACTTGGGAGATAATACCTATCCATAGAATTACAGTGACAGAATCAGGATTTCTTCTTTTGTAGCTACATAACCTATTAGTCCACCAATTAAACCAAAGAATAACGCGAAAAGAGGTAGTGCTCGAGATTGGTTGTGGGTATGTTGAAATAGTTTGTGGTTATGCGGATTGGTAGTGAGTATGAATGGGGTTGTTATCTGTGAAGTGTCCGTATTGTGGAAGTACAAAAGTTGTGAAATTTGGAAAACATCCCAATGGAGCGCAACAATATACCTGTCATAATAAAGAATGTTCACGCTCAATATTTCAACTTGACTACAAATACCACGCCTGCGCACCAGGTATCAAGTTTCGTATTCTCAAAATGGCCATAAATGGCGCAGGAGTTCGCGACATTTCACGCGTACTCCACATAAGCACAGATGTAGTTATTGATACGTTAAAAAAAAAGAAAACCGGAATCAACAAGTAAATCTAACATACATTAAGTCCCGTAAAGATGCCTCAGAAATCGTTATTGAACTTGTTTGCGTCGAAGAGGTTGAGATGGATGAGAGGTGGTCTTATGTTCATGATAAAAGACATCAGTGTTGGCTTTGGCATGCAATAGATCACCGCACAGGTGAGGTTTTGGCGTATGCGTTTGGAACACGTGAGCATCGTGTTTTGGAGGAACTGCTTTGCTTCTAAAACCGTTTAATATTTCAAGGGTTTATGCGGATGGTAATTATGCGTATGGAAAAATTATTGGAGCTGATAGGATCATAGTTGGTAAGAGAAATACGCAAAAGATCGAACGTAAACATTTGTCGCTACGTACTTGGGTGAAACGGTTAGCAAGAAAACCCTTTGTTTTTCAAAGTCTCTTCAAATGCACAAACAGTCGTTGGACTATGTATCAACGTGAAAATCTTCAAACACACCCTGACAACATAAACCAATGCCGAACACTACCAGAATTTGTGGGTTTAATTGATGAAAAAGACCGTGATGCCAAAGTAGATGGTGCATACATTGGTGATTATGTAGATGAGTTTTTGAGGTTGTTTTTGGGGGTTAGGGTTCAGGTTTGTTTTCGTGCTTTTCGTAATAAGTCGTTGCGTGAGGAAGAAGAGATAGGTAATGGACTTATTGTGCGTGTTCGTGCGTGGGTTGGGTATGTTTTTGGTTATGTGACGTGGTTTATGGTGGGTATTTTTTGTAGGGTTCATGGGTTGGGTCGTGTGTGTTGGGAGGTTGC
>JAITCR010000191.1 GCA_031282985.1 Nitrososphaerota archaeon
GCATGGGGATGGTTTTTATGTTTATGCTAAGTGTCGTGTGTCTAAGCCCAGACATGTTGCTGGTTATGTTGGGTGTTATTTGCGTCATCCGGCTGTTGTGGAGTCTTTGTGTTTCTGTGTTTAATGTTGAGGGCATAGTTGTAACTCATATAGGTGGTGATTATGGTTATGGAGTGCATGTTTGTGTTGGTACGTTCATAATGAATGATGGAGTGATTTGTAACAACGTGGCTGGTTTTGGTACTATTCTTGATACGGATATGACATATGTAATTTCGGGTGGTGGGGTGTATAACGGTGGCGGTAATTTTAGTATGTTTGGTGGTGAAATTTCAGGTAACACAGCTTATAATGGTGGTGGGGTGTACAATAATCATGCTAATTTTAGTGTATTTGGCGGTGTGATTTCTGGTAATACAGCTAATAATGGCGGTGGGGTATTCAATTTCAGAGGCAATTTTACTTTATATAATGGAGCTATTTATGGTAATAGTGCTGGTGAGCAGGGTGGTGGTGTGTATAGTTATACTGCTGGTAGTGGGAATGGAATTCTTAGTGGTAGTACAGGTAGTTTTAATGTAAGTGGCGGTGCAATTTATGGTAATACCGTTACAGGCAAAAATGGAAATGCAGATGTGTACAACTGGGATACTTGGTGAGATGTGAGTGACATAGAGATGTTTCGGTTCTGATAGAAATAGCTTTATGGTATCTGTTGTTGGGTCGTCTGATGACAAGTCTGGTTAGTAGCTGACAAGGGGTAAATCAACTAAATTTGAGGGATATTGCAATTATTTGTGGAGTATCATTGTAATTAATAGTGTTGTTATGGCAGTTTTGGCTTTTTATTGTTTAGGGGATTTCTGCTTTGTTGTCTCGTAGGGCTAGCCAGCGTTTGAATTCAAGTCCTGTGCATTTGCCTTTTCCAAGCCAGTTCTCGCCATATTTTTGTTTTAATTTTTCATTGTAGGACGCAAAAGTTTCAGCTTCAGTAACTTCTACACTATCACTTTTGTTTTTAGCCAATGCGTCATCAACTTCCATTAAATTTAATGCACAATGTTAGTTAAGTCTATCTAAAGCTGAGCTTAAATTAACTGGTTAATGCATATTTTTTGCTGTTTTTAACCGTTTTATCCATATTTGTCAAAGTTAATATCTCTGTGTGTCTTGCGGAAAACGTTTTTCTGTGACTTTAGGTTTTTATACCCTGATAGAAAATACACTCCGCGATGCGTTTGACTAAAAACCTAAAAGACTTAAAATCTTTAGTTCCAAAATCATATTTAACGAATGAAGACTCATATACTTTTAAGTCATCGCTAGAAAAAACTTGTAAAACTAGGAAAAACTCAAATAAAAACAGTGTAATTGAGGAAAAACCTGTTTTATGTAGTTTCGAGGAAGAAGTAGCGGCCGACAAAAAAATTTGGCACTATTACACCTGTACTTATAGTGATCCTTATAATATTAGAAAGTTGGTTTCATCTAATCGTTACTCGTCTTATCAAGATTTTAATCTTAATCTTGAAGCATTGCAAATTAAAAATGCTGGTAAAATTGATCAGTTAATTGCTTTGGATGCTATAAGAACTAACCTTGTTCCTTATGGGTTCCAAATGCAAACTGCTTTGCAAGTTATCAATGAGATGAATACAAACGCTATTTTAGCTGATGAGGTGGGGTTGGGTAAAACTATCGAGGCAGGTTTGATTGTGAAAGAGCTGATTTTACGAGGGGAGGTTAATTCTATTTTGATTGTTTCTCCTAAAAGTTTGCTTTCTCAATGGAAAATGGAGATGGCTGAAAAGTTTGGAGAAACATTTTTTATAGCTAATTATCCAGGTGAGCGTGTAAATCTTAGATTTGATAATAGGGTAATTTGTTCTCATAGTTTATTGTCTCGAAAGTTTGAAGAATTTGCAGGTCGTGTTTGGGACTTAATAGTGGTAGATGAAGCGCATGCTTTTAGAAATACTCACAGTAAGGGTCGTGTTTGTCTTGGAAACTTGCGTAAGAACCATTTTTTAATGATTACCGCTACGCCGTTATGTAATAAACTTACAGATCTTTACAGTATACTTGATTTAGTCCAACCGGGCATTTTGGATAGTGAACGGGCGTTTATTTCTCGTTTCGCAGAAGACACAAAAAGCCGTGTTATTAAACCAGAAGAAGCACCCCTACTTAAACAAATAACTAAAGATTTAATGTGTCGCACCCGTAGGGAGCAAACAGGGGTTCCTTTTACTAAACGTGTTGTTGAATCACGAACCCTCGAAGCTAATGCAGATGAACGTGAATTTATAGATCAAGCAACAGAATATCTACATGCCGTTAGCCAAAACAAATTCAAAACCATTGAAACACTAATCGCTGAAAACCCCAACCGAAAAATCAGCGGATCACAAAGCCGCGCAATTCTCGTATTCCAAGCAATAGCCCTTCAACAATCCTTCTCTAGTTCACCAGCAGCAGCTATAGAATCACTAAAAAAACGACAACAACGATTTCCCATGGAAACAGAAATTACTAACAAACTTGTCGAAATGGCCAAAAAAATCAAAAGCGCAAAAATGGACCTACTAAAAAATATACTAAACAAAACCCTTCAAGAACAAACACTAATTTTCTGCCTACGAAAAATTACCGCACAAAAAATCAAAGAAATGCTCAACCAAGAATTTGGCAAAGCTGAAGTATACATAGGTAATATGAATCAAATTGAAAGAGACACAACCATTAACGCTTTTAAAAAAGGCGAAATACAATATCTAATCGCAACAGACGCCGCAGCTGAAGGCCTTAACTTACAAAACTGCGCTATGATGTTCAATTATGACTTGCACTGGAACCCCATGAAAATTGAACAACGCATCGGTAGAATTCACAGATTCAAACAAGACCACGATGTTACAGTATTTAACCTCGCAGTTAAAGACACCATAGACGACTATGTTCTACACATTTTATACCAAAAAATCGAACTATTCACCATGACAATTGGCAAAATGGAAACCGTACTTGCAGAACTTAAAGAAGGCAACCAGGACATCCAAAAAACCATAGCCGAAATCCTGCTACGAAGTAATTCGCGCTTAGACATCCAAAAAGAACTAGAAAAACTAGCCAACATCCTAAATGACTCAAAAGAAAACCAAAAAACAGCTGAACAATTTACCCGAGGCATAATCGATTGAGTAAAACAAACATTGAAAACCTTTTCGAAACATACATTAAAACCAAAAACGGCAAAATAACCCTCAAAAACAACATTATCAACGTAACATACCCTAACAAACAAGAACCCGAAAAATACACCTACAGCCCATTCATTGGACGTGAACAAAAAATACCCCTTATATCACCCGGAAGCCCAGCCTTTCAACAGATACTGCGAGAATGCCAAAAAAACGGTATCACATGCCAAATTCGCCTAAACCCAAAAGAAAACATAGAAACAAACATAAAACAATACTTCAAAGACACAAAAACTGTCTGCATCGACTGCGACAAAATTACCATAGAACAAAAAACAATAAACATATGTACCAAACAAAAAAATTGCTACCACCAAATTAACAACGGAAAAATCGTCCAAATAAAAACTGGTAAACAAGAAGCTATAAGATACTTCCAATTTCACTACACAGTTACCTTCCACAACAAACTACGACCAAAAAATGAGGAAATCATTACCATTTGGCTTGACGAAAACGCCAATGTAAGTGAAACACATTTTGACAACTGCAACTCTATTACAGATAAAAACATACTATTTTCTGAAGACAAAAGTAAAGTTAAACCGGGCCTATTTGACCAACTTAAAGAAACAGCTGATAAACTATTACAGAACCTTATCTGTGAAAAAGTGGCCCTCTTCAACTTACCCCTTAACAGAGAAAAAAACTTTAGACTTAGAGCATTTGAAAAACGACTTAAACAGGAACGCCGTGAACAAATTCTCTCCCATAAACGCGACTTTGACCCTTTAAAATGGCAAAACAATTACCAAACACTATTAAAAAAAGAAGAAGAATCATATTTAACAAACATTTCAATAAAACTCGTAAATTTCCTTGTTATTAACACATACAAAATAAAATTTGACTTAATTCTCAACAATAACGCCCTGATTCATTCAACTTTAACT
This sequence comes from Nitrososphaerota archaeon, assembly GCA_031282985.1. Taxonomy (GTDB): domain Archaea; phylum Thermoproteota; class Bathyarchaeia; order Bathyarchaeales; family Bathycorpusculaceae; genus Bathycorpusculum. Next base: position 4,154 of record JAITCR010000191.1, read on the forward strand.
TTAGGCTTAAACCAACCCATAGAAGTTACTTGCCCAATTTGTAAAAAAAAATTCGCCGAAGGCTATGCCACACAAGACAGTTTATACGTATGCAAAAACTGTATCAAACAATCCATAGATTCAAACAAAATTTACTCAAAAAAAGTAAATTTAAGCCTCGATAACCTATTAAATGAATACATAGAACAAGACACAGGCTTTATATGCACAGTTTGCAGAAAACGTTACAGCCATCTACTTGAGTTCAAATGCAGTCATGACAATTCAAGCATTTGCATCCAACATTATGACTTCTGTGATATCTGTGGCAATGAAAAAACATACTCAAAAGACAACTTGACATACACTAACGAATTCAAACACCAACTCTGCCCAAAACACACCAAAAAAATCCAAATATAAAAAGGAACAACTATGCCAAACATAAAATTTAACGGACTTATACAAGAATTTCTCAAAAACCCAAATACCAACATTACAGAACAACTTCAAAACAAACTACACCTACCACACGATAAAGCAGAAACACTCGCACACAGAATAAAGAAAAAATACCTACAAGCAACTGACACCAATAATGAACAAAAACAACTCCACCTGTTCACTGAAGTAACTGTAGAATCAAAGCAGAACAAAACAATTGCTGCCTATAACTTTGAAAGTTTGTCAAACAAAGAATTTGAATTATTTACAAAATGGTTTCTGCAAGAATTAGGTTACAGTATTAATCCTGAAAAAATTTCTGCAATGTTAGGTGTAGATTATATAGCTGTCAAAGAGGGTTTAACGACAGCTGTTTTAGCTCGTAAATATAGTGGTGTTTGTGTTGTTTCTGATGCAATTGTTTTATTAGCTCAGCAGGCAAAGGCCATTTATCAGTGTGAACATGTGATTGTTTTAGTTACTGCGGTGTTTTCTGAGCAGGCAAAATTGGATGCAGAAAAGTGTGGTGTTGAGCTTTGGGATGTTCAAAAAGTTTATGAGAAAATTGTGGAGATTAAGAAAGGTGAAGAGATAACTGTCCGTGTTGTTCTTCCAAAGTACGAGGGCACGTTGTTTGATAGTTTATTGTCTTTGGAGGAATGTAAAGTTTTCATAATTGAAAAACGTGCAGGTGAAAAATATGACTTGTTCCTTCCGGGTGTTGCGTTTCCCCTGTTAACATTTCAAGCACAAAAGGGTTTAGTAACACGCCTTGTTTACAGAGTTAAGTATAATGAATCCGTCGGAGAAAATGATGGTGAAGCATTAATCAAATATGATCGAAACTGTAACCGTCTTGGGCCTGACGATATGGAAGCATACACACAGGTAAAAGAATATTTAGAACAATTCTTAGATTGACCATTAAAAATGATGACGATAAAAATGGAAAAAAGTGTATCCGCATATTTTGCGGTTTATTCATCCTCGCAGTCTTCGCAATCACAATCGCAGTTTTCATCAAATGATTCTTCGTCTTCTTCAAAATCAACAAAGTTATGTACCATATCTTTACACCAACCGATAATTCAATAAACACGTTAATAAACCAAATATCTCAAATTTCAAAATTCGACGTATAAAAATCACAGTAATATCTGATGATTTTACAAAATTTCTGGGGTTGGGGGTAACAAATTCACTTTTTATAGTTAAGTTTATTAATTCATTTTAATTAAATACTTGGTTTAATGGAGGTAATAAAAATTAAAACTTTTAGAAATAAAACTATCTCTTCAGTAATATCAATGCTAATGATATCTCTGTTTGCAGTCTCTATAATAGCAACTGCAGGCATTACAAACGCACAAACAACTGGTACTGACTTTCCTACATATCCATTCATTGATGCAATTCCAAAAACAGCAGGTGTTGGGCAATCCATTCTAGTTAACTTTGGCTTGTTGAACAATTTGGCTCGCGATGGTGACGGTTGGAACGTAACTGCAGTAATCACTGATCCTGATGGTCAAGTTGAAAGAATTACAGGAATGACGTGGTCTACTGGTACAGTCGGGAAAAACTATGTCCCAACGAAAGAAGGTGACTATACGTTAAAATGTGTCTTTGAACGTGTATACTACGTAACAGGAGTAACTATTGTACGAAGTGGGTGGTATGCCGCAAGTGAAAGCGAAACGGTCACACTACACGTGTCAGGCGAGGGAAAACCAGAGTACCCTGGACATGCCATTCCGTCAGATTACTGGACAAGGCCAATAGATGGACAACTGCGAGAATGGTACTCTATTTCAGGAAGTTGGGTAGTCAGGCCAATAAACAGGTATGCTCCATACAATGATGCACCAGATAGTCCACATATTTTGTGGACACAACCAATAGGTGATAACATTGGTGGCTTAGCTGGCGGGGAATTCGCATTTGGTTATCAAGACGGAGATGGTTATGAAGGCAGATTTACAGGTGCCATAATACTCAGCGGTATTTTGTACTACAACAAATATCAATCAGGAATGCCAACGCAGGCAATTGTTGCAATTGATGTACACACAGGTGAAAAGCTTTGGGAAAGGTCATACACCTTTGCAAACGCTAGAATTACAACAGGACAAATTCTTTCATGGTTTAGTTTAAACAACCGTGGTGCATGGGCATATATTTGGTTGAGTAACGGAACTAATATGTACGCACTTGAAGCAAAAACAGGTGATCTCGTATATAACATGACCAATGTCCCAAGTGGAAGAATTTATTATGGTTCAAATGGTGAACTATTAAAATATCAACTTGTCAACTACGGAACTGGGGCTGATCCAGACTGGTACTTATTACAATGGAACTCAAGTCGTGTTGTGATGGGTAATGCAACATCGCAAGATGGAAGCTGGGGTAGTGCCGTTCGAGGCAGGTCATTTAACGCAACAGAACGAGGCTATGACCTTAATGTGTCAATAGGTGCAGGAACAGTCTTAACAGGTAATCTGATATATGCGTTTCCAATGGATCGTGTTGTCGTGGGTAGCACAGGTAACATGCCGGGTGTAGGGCAAAATATAACTCTTTCAGCAATCAGTCTTAAACCAGGTGAAGCAGGGCGATTACTGTTCAAAAATGTCATATGGGATGCACCTAACAGCTTCCAGGACATCCAATACGAGTCTTATAGGCAATCAGACTGGACCGCGATATCTCAAGAAGATGAAGTAATTGTTTACTGGGAAAAGAACACCAGAGTCAACTACGCCTTTAGTTTAAAAACAGGTGGATTCCTATGGAAAACAGCACCACAATCTTATGCAAACTCTTGGATGGCCGGTACTTTAAGTGTCACTGAAGGTGGATATGGTTTTGGAATCATCGTATACAACAAACTGTATACAGCAAGTGTTGGCGGCGAAGTATATTGCTATGACATTAACACGGGTCAAACACTTTGGATATATGAGGCAACAGATGAATACACGGAATCATATCTTACAGAAAACTGGTGGTTAGCTCCATTAATTGTGTCAGAAGGCAAAATATACTTTGGAGTTGAGGAACATTCCACTTTGGAACCTAAACCAAGAGGCGCACCATTTTTTGCCCTTGATGCAGAAACTGGTGATCTTGTTTGGGAGATAAATGGCGCATTTCGTCAGTCACAGTGGGGTGGTCACGCACTCATTGGTGATAGCGTTATTATTACTCAGGATACTTATGATCAGCAGATTTATGCTATTGGTAAGGGTCCAAGTGCTATGACAGTTTCAGCGCCAGATGTTGGTGTTGCAGTAAATACGCCAGTTATGATTAAAGGAACAATCATGGACGTTTCACCAGGTACGGATAGTAAGAATCTTCAGATGCGTTTCCCTAACGGTGTTCCAGCGGTATCAGACGAAAGCATGAGTGAATGGATGCTATACTTATACAAACAATTCGAAAGACCAACAAATACTAAAGGTGTTCTGATTTCTATTGATGCTATTGATCCAAATGGTAACTATGTAAATTTGGGTACAACGACAAGTGATGCTAATGGTAGATTTGCATTAGAATTTACACCAAAAACAGAAGGGCAATACACAATATACGCAATCTTTGAAGGCTCAAAATCATTCTATCCAACCATGGCACAGAACGAAATGACTACCACAGCAATAACAGCTAAAGAACAAAATAGTAACAATCTGATGTATGGGTTATATATCATCGGTATTGTAATGATTATTGTTGTTCTACTAGTTGGTCTGTTGATCCTTAGAAAAGTAAAAACCTAAGCAATTAGCAAACTCTTTTCTTTTTTTTAATCTACTGCTTTTGTAAATTAGAAAAATCATTTTTATGAGAACCTGTATTCAGTAGGCGAAATTCTTCTGGGGGAGCCAAATTTTTCGTTAGTCATAGCAGAAAGCGTAAATAACCATCGCTATTTAAGCCAACGATAACGACGGCTAACGGAAAAATCACCGTAACAATGGTGTTCATAATTACTGAATACAAGTTCTGAGTATTCACTTTAGCTAAAAGTATGGTATAGTAGGTTCATTAAGTGAGTAAAAGTACAAAGGGTAACCTAAAAATTGAAAAAATACATTTTCAGGTTACACGTTACACGATTTAAAATGTATGCAAAAATTTTGGAGAGTGTTTATATTGGGATGATGGTGTAGTGTTTATGAGATTGGATTATGGGTTGTCCAAAGTGTAAAAGTGAACATTCAGTAAAAAATGGTCATCATCATGGTAAACAGCGCTACAAATGCAAAGACTGCAAATG
>JAITCR010000193.1 GCA_031282985.1 Nitrososphaerota archaeon
AAATCGTTGCTTTAGAAAACTTTTCTTCAACATATAATTCACCATTAAACAGCAAATGCCAAACAACCGTCAACATTTTGCGAGCAACAGCAACATACGCCACCTTCTTACCTTTCTTATAAAAAAACAGTGCTAATTACCAAGTTTGTATTTTATTAAAAATTGGTTAGCGATGAATCGCTACGGTTCGTCATCTATACTGATAAGCGTTTAAACCCTACAGCATACCCACATACTTTTGAGTACAGATGCACGTCGCAGTTAACGAAGTAATGCTGCAGTGGAAGATGCCCAACGTATAATCATGTGCCTTTGATACAAACGTCCACTTTGTTTGCTATCTCCCAAACCTGCCAATTTTCATTTGACAGATAAGTGAAGTAACGCCCTAGTTATTCGCCTTACCCTAGTACAGTTAATGGAAGGACAGCTTTGCAGTCTTTGATGCCTCATCCGTAGATGTCAGCCCGTCATATAGAGGATTTACGGAAACAATGGACCACAAGCCCACCGCCTAAGATTCATCGCCATAAACTAAAAAAAAGAAGCCAAATTAAAACATTTCTGGCAGAAGCAAAAACGGTTTAACTGCACGATTTTTCTTTTTCTAATGTTATGTTTATTAGACTTCTACAGTTTTTTGTTTTCACAGTTGAATCATATTTCCACGATTTTTATCTATACCTTATTTATGTGTGAGCTGACGTTTTGATGCATCTTGTACTTATCTATGAAACAAAAAATTTAAGCTCTATCTGAACAAATTTATGAAATTATAATAAGCACCATGAAGCACTTCTAGCGCAGTATTTCCGTGTACACTTAAATTTGTTATTTGATTCCCGTTACAATTTAAAAGTTTTAATTCTGTAAGTCCCGTTACATTTAATGCTACTATTTGGTTGTTGTGGCAGTAGAGTGTTTCTAGCATGGTGTTTTTGCTTACATCTAAACTTGTTAACTGATTAGTGAAACATTCCAGTGATTCTAGTGCAGTATTCTTGCTTACATTTAAACTTGTTAATTGATTGAAATAGCAAAACAGAGTTTTTAGATTTACAAGCCCAACTACTTTTAAACTCGTTAATTGATTGTAAGAGCACCAAATTGTTTCTAGCATGGTGTTTTTGCTTACATTTAAACTTGTTAATTGATTGAAATAGCAAAACAGAGTTTTTAGATTTACAAGCCCAGTTACTTTCAATGTTGTTAGTTGGTTGTTGTGGCAGTAGAGTGTTTCTAGCATGGTGTTTTTGCTTACATCCAGCGTTGTTAGTTGGTTGTTGTGGCAGTAGAGTGTTTCTAGCATGGTGTTTTTGCTTACATCCAGCGTTGTTAATTGGTTAAAATCACATTTTAATGTTTTTAACTGTGTAAGATCACCAAGTTTTACGTTTATTAATTCATTATCTGAACAATTTATGTACTCTAGTAAATTGTTTTCTTCTATATTCAAATCTGTTAGTTGATTATTGCTACAATCTATATAGGCAATGATGGTGCCTGTTATAGTGATTGTGCGTGGAAGTGGTTTGTCATATTTATGAGTGCATTTGCGATTACTGCTTGTCCAAAGCATATACGACTCATTTTTTCCATCACCCCAATTAATTAAAGCAGAGTTAATTCCCCTTAAAGTAAAACTAACACTATCTTTTGCTGTAGCTAAAGACATTATGAATTCTTTATAAATTTTAGAATCTACTATCCAGCCTTTAGTTATTGCAATAAATGTATTACAACCGTTCACACCTGAATTACTATCAATAAATAGTTTACCAAAAGAAACCATTGGAAGCGAATTACACAAATCGTTTAATGCTACAGTTGATAGCTGATTATTTCTGCAATCTACACGAACAAGTTTAGAAAGTCCAATCAAATTTAAAATAGACAAAGAATTACAAGAACAGCACAAAGTTTCTAGATTTACAAGTCCATTGACATTTAAAATAGATAATTTGTTACCGTGACATTTAAAAATTAATAAAGATGTTACACTGCCAGCGTCAAAGTTAGTGAAAAGATTGTTACTAAAGTTAAGCTTTTTTAGAGAAGTATTACCACTCAAACCTAAAGATGCCAATTTGTTGTTGTAGCAAATTAGGGTTTCAAGCTTTGTAAATCCATTAACATTTAAAGTCGTTAATTTGTTGTTGTAGCAAATTAGGGTTTCAAGCTTTGCAAGTCCGTTAACATTTAAAATGGCTAAATTATTATTTGAACAATGTAAAGTTTTTAAGTTTACAAGCCCGCTAACACTTAAAGCAGATAACTCATTGCGGTAACACTTAAGTGTTAATAAAGAAGTAGCACGGCTAATATCTAACCTTTTTAAACGATTACTGCTACAATTAAGATTCATTAAAGAATCATTACTGCTCAAAGACAAAGATTCCAAGTAATTATTAGAACACCGCAAATACTTTAGTTTTGCAAGACCAGAAACGTTTAAAACAGTCAAATTATTGCCACTGCATATAAGCGTTTTTAAAACAGGCGTTTCACTATCTGTTACCACTAATTTAGATAACCCGTTACAACTACAATCTATAAAAGTAATCTTATCCGATTTACTTTTAACATCTATACTAATTGTTCGTAAACTTGTTTTATCATACCTATGAGATAGCACCAATTTTCTTGATTCTATAAAAGTGTAAATAAAGCGGCCATTACATTGCGCGTTATCTCCCCAATTTACTCTAACTTTACCCGAACCCTTCAAAATAACGCGCACAAAATGTTTTTCCGTTTCTAACCTAATTGACATGGCCTATCAATAGAGACATATATTTCAATACGTATTTAGTTTTCGTCAATACTACTGAGTCCACATATTTAATTAAATACACACAAGTGTGATCATTGCCTCTACAGGACTACCTAACGAAATTGATTTCCCCCTTTCAGCCGGGGTCACCATAGTAGTGAAGCAGAGCATGGAACAAGATTATGATGGTTGTCGAAAAAGGAACCGGTATGCCCCAATTTTCGATATATGGCTGGAAATGTTGTGGATATAACAACGATGTTCACTACAATTAAAGAGCTTTTGCTAAAATGGGTGTAAACACGTCTTTTGCGCTTATTGATGCAGGTTATTTTAGTGAGGAAAATGTTAAGAATCTATTTGTGTCTGATATTGCCTTTTTAACGTGTCTTCCGGCTGGAAGGAAACTTTACAGAGTTGATAGAGGTGCATTCTGGTGGTTTGGAAATGGCTGAGAATGTGACTGTGTATAGTAAAAGGATGTTGTATGTTAAGCGGGTGGTAGATTTGTTTGGTTATTCCGCTTTTACTTATGTGATTTGATGTTATAGCAAAGTGAATTTGCATTGGCGTGTTTTTCACATAGAAACAAGTGCAATCCTTAAAAACTATGGAAAATAAGCATTATTTTAAACGACAAACCAAAACACACCGGTCAATGTCATTTCAATTTGCTATAAACGGAAGGCTGAGGAAATGACTATGTTTGTTATTTCTGTGAAGGAGGATAATTTGGGGTTTGGTGAAGTTAATAGAGGTATGTTGTTTAAAGGTAAGTTGGTTTGCTTTCTTCGGTAGATTTTTCTGTGGTGATGTTGTTTCGTTTTATTATATGCAGCAGCGTGCTGAGGGTTTGTTTGGTGTGTCTGAGAGTTTTTGGATATTTTGTCTTTGTGGGTTCATTCTGTTGAGGCTTTTCGTGGGTATTTGTTCTGAATTTTTTGTCTTTGGTTGTTTATCTTGGGCTTAAGAAGGCTTTGAGAGGTGAATTTACCGTTGAGGTGCTTTAGCTGAGATGTCTAATTTTATGTGTAAAGTTTTTGATAGAGAATTGTTGGTTTGTGAACCTGCGAAAAAATGAAGTGAATATGTGCTTTGCTTGATATTGTGGTACCTGATTCTTTGGGAGTTTAGGTTAATTATGGGTACATGAAAAAATATGCCATAAAGTGTTCTTGCCAGAAATGTTTTTATGCAAATACCCTTTACACTAATATAATACAGGGAGAGTCATAAGACTCGCTGGCGTTACTGCGTGTAGGCCACAGGTCATGGACGCATGTTTTACTACGTATGGGTCGGAGCGGCAAATCTATTGTCGTTCTTTACTGTACGTGGGACGCATGCTATATGATCGCAGGCTTTACTGCATGCGCCACCTTGTAATTCACTCATTTTTTAGAACCTGTATTCAGTAAGCGAAATTCTGCTGGGCGAGCCAAATTTTTCGTTAGTCTATGGCAGAAAGCGCAAATAACCATCGCTATTTGCCTGACTTTTTAGCCGTTTTTATACATTACAGTTCTCATGTCTTTTCAAACTTTTTTCAATGCAATTGTTGTTTTCCATTTAAAATCGCCATGTTAAAGTGTGTTGGTTTGGTTTTCCCAATTACTCTTTTAGGTTCTGCGATTACCAAGTAGACATCTGCGATTGTTTCTACTTCTCTGCTAATGTCTGTAGTGCAAATTTTATACACTACGCATTCAAAAATTTTGTACATACAATTTGAAGCATAGAAAATCGCCATCAAAAACAACCAACAACTGTAGTGTATAAAATCGGGTTAAAACTCAGGTATTTAAGTCAACGGTAACGGTGACTAACGGAAAAATCGCCGTAACAATGGTGTTTATAATTACTGAATACAGGTTCTATGTAGTAAGTTGAATTGAAACACGTTATAAATGTGGTTGTTATAATAAAAAATTTGGTTTTTATCATTTTTTCGAATTTATGAAAAATGTTTTAGTATAAAAATTCATGTTGAACTTGCAATTTTATCAAGCAATATTTATATCAAAAGTATATCCAATAAAATATTACAAAACTGTAGGCCTAAAATATCGCTATTCTTTGGGAGTACATATATGCCATACAAAAGTTCAAAACAAGACTCGCCAGATGCTTTAACGTTAGAATGGGTTCTACAAATAAAAAATTATCAGCTAACCCTTGACAAACACCGCTGTGTTGGCTGCCAAATTTGTAGTCTAGCTTGCCCAAAAGAGGCTATTACAGTTAAAAAACAGTTTAAAACTGGAGAAAAAACATCAAAACCCCAAGTTGATATCAATTTGGATAAATGCAACTTTTGTGGCGTATGTGATGTAACATGTCTTTATGGAGCAATTAGTGTAACTATAAATGGTGCACGTAACATAGCTCTTATAGCAAAAGAAAGTTACCCAAAAATTAACCGAACAATCACTTTCGACTCTAAAGAATGTCCCAAAGATTGTTCTGAATGTGAAACTGTTTGTCCATTACAATTAATTAAAGTGTCTCGAACGGGATTTGATGGAAAACCAGTAAAAACTGTTAACGGGCTCTCCCCGACAGAAAAACGGCGCGTTAAAATTAACATAGATATTCAAAGAGATTATTGTCCAACCTGTAAAATATGTGAAACAAAATGCCCTGCAAGCACTCTGAAAGTAAAAAAAGTTTTTGAAGGAAAAATCGCTATAGACACTGACAAATGTCCCTCTGGTTGTCATGACTGCGCAGATGTCTGCCCAATACCAAATGTTCTAACAGTTAACACAGCAGGAAAAATTGACATTACTGAAGTCCACTGTACCTATTGCGGAGTCTGCAAAAATGTTTGCCCCACAGACGAGGCGTTAATGGTTAGACGTGTTAAAGTTGCTCACAAACATATCCATTCCGGTACATGGAATAAAGCATTGGGAAAGCTTACAAGTAAGCAGGATGAGGTAAAAGAGCTTAAAGCAGTTGCGTCTCTAAAGAAGCGGAATGTAATAATGAAAAGGTTGCAGGATGAAATAGACAAATGAGCAGTTCACAAAATCTGGAAGAATTACGCATAGGCGTTTTTGTTTGCCATTGTGGCTTAAATATAGCTGGAACTGTAGATGTTCACGCAGTTGCTGAATACGCTAAAACTATTCCAGATGTTGTTTTTGTCAAAGAAAACCGCTACACCTGCTCAGACCCTGGACAAGAAGAAATAAGAAAAGCAATACAACAAAACAATTTAAATCGCATAGTTATAGCGGCCTGTTCACCTAGAATGCATGAACCCACTTTTCGACGAACCGTTGCTGAAGCAGGTCTTAACAGCTTCCTCTATGAAATGGCAAACATCCGTGAATTCTCTTCATGGTGTCACCAAAGCGCGCCCCAAGAGGCAACAGAGCGAGCAAAAGATACTGTACATATGGCTGTAGCAAAAGTGCGTTTAATGCAGCCTTTGCAACCCTTTGAAGTGCCTGTAACAAATAGTGCTTTAATTATAGGTGGTGGTATTGCAGGTATAAATGCGGCTTTAGATTTAGCTGAGCAAGGTTTTAAAGTGTACCTGCTTGAAAATTCTCAAAGTATAGGCGGACACATGGCAGCTCTTGATAAGACCTTTCCAACTCTTGACTGCAGTATTTGTATTGAAGGACCAAAAATGGTGGACTGCGCTAGGCATCCGAATATTACAATTTTTGCTTATAGTGACTTGATTAAAGTCGAAGGGTATGTTGGAAACTTTAAAGTATTAATCCGCAAAAACCCACGTTATGTTATTTCTGAAAAATGCACCGGATGTGGCGAATGCAAAGACGTCTGTCCTATTGAATACCCAAATGAGTGGGATCTTAACCTTGGTACACGTAAAGCTATATCTGTGCCTTTTGACCAAGCAGTCCCCTTAGTTTACGCAATTAATAGGGATTACTGCATTGACTGCTATAAATGCACTGAAAAATGTGGTGAACGTCAAGCTATAGATTTTGACCAAAAACCCGAAGAAGTTGAAATTGAAGTCGGCGCTATTATTGTATCCACAGGGTATGATGTTTATGAACCCTATGATATGCCTCTTTTAGGCTATGGTAAATATCCAAATGTAATTACCAGCATGGAATTTGAACGCTTAATACTAGCTGCTGGACCAACAGGCGGCAAAGTTATACGCCAATCAGACGGCAAAAAACCCCACAAAATCGCTTTTATATTATGCATAGGCAGCCGAGATAAAAACAAGTACCCTTACTGTAGCAATTACTGCTGCATGTACACCCTAAAACATGTAGTACAACTTAAGGAGAAATATAAAGAAAACATTGAAGTCTACGTGTTCTACATGGATATCCGCAGTCCCGGTAAAGGGTATGAAGAATTCTATGACCGCGCACGCGAAAGAGGCGTAATATTCATACGCGGAAGAGTAAGCCGCATAAACGAGGACCAAAAAAACCACAATTTAACAATCCACTCTGAAGACACCCTCCTTGGCACCACTGTAGAAATTGAAGCAGGCATGATAGTTCTCGCAACAGCATCCATACCCAAAAAAGGCTCAGACAAACTATCTCACATACTAAACATTTCCCGAGGCCAAGACGGCTTCTTTATGGAAGCCCACCCTAAACTAAAACCCTTAGATGCCCCAACAGACGGCATATTTTATGCCGGAGCCTGCGTAGGCCTAAAAGACATACCCTATAGCGTTTCACAGGGCAGCGGCGCCGCGTCAAGAGCAGCAGCAATTATCTCTAAACAAAAATGGAAAATCGAACCCATAATATCTGCCATAAACCCTGCAAAATGCATAAGCTGCAACGCCTGCGTCAACACCTGCCCCTACAACGCAATTAAACACGAAAAAAACAAACCCACAAAAATAATAACCGCAAGCTGCCACGGCTGCGGAACATGCGTCGTCGAATGCCCCACACACGCCATAACACAAATGCACTTTACAGACAACCAAATAACCGCCCAAATACACGCCGCCCTACAAAACAAACCTGAAGAAAAAATCTTAGCATTCCTCTGCAACTGGTGTAGCTATGCCGGAGCAGACCTAGCAGGCATAAGCCGATGCGAATACCCCTCAAACATACGTTCAATACGCGTAATGTGCAGCGGAAGAGTATCTAAAGAATTCATACTAAAAGCACTACACCTAGGAGCTGGCATGATAATGATAGGCGCATGCCACCTGCCCTACGACTGCCACTACATCAACGGCAACCACAAAATGAAAACACGAACAGACACTCTAAAAAACATGTTAATAAAATTAGGCATGAGCCCCGAACGATTCCGAATAGAATACATCTCTGCCGCCGAAGGCATACATTACGCTGAAACAATAAAAGAAATCGAACAACAAAGACAAACCTTAGGCAACCAAAAAATCAAAGAAGAAAACGAAAAACTAAAACCCACAATAGAACGTATGCTCAAAACAAAACCATAAACAAACTAATTATCTAATTCTCCAAAAAGATACGTTTCTGTAACCTTAACAACACGTATGTACAACGTTTTGCCTATTAAGTTTTGAGTGCTTTTTACAACAATAGGTTTGTAGGCAAAATTACGACCAATCCATGACCCACTCGTTTTGCCTGATTCATCAATAAAAACTTCGCCGCTCCAATTCTTCCACTGTTTATTTCTCTCAAATGACAACTGCTTAACTAACGCTGCTACAACAGTACTTCTATGTTTAATCTCTTCAGAAGGCACTTTACCTTCTCTCATTTCTGCCGCTAATGTTTTAGGCCGAGCAAAAAATTTAGACACGTTTGTAACATCAGGTTTAACATCCCTGAGCAGTTGAAGAGTATTCTCAAACGCCTGCTGCGTTTCTCCTGGAAAACCAACAATAACATCAGTTGCCAGTGTCAAATCTGGAAACATTGACCTAAAAGCTGTCACAGACTCTTTAAACTCCTCTACAGTGTAGAATCTGCGCATAGTTTTTAACACTTGGTTATCACCGCTTTGAACGGGAAAATGTAAGAATTTGAAAATCTTTGAATTTTTATATGCCTCAATAAGTTCTGATTGCATGTCACTTATCAAGTTAGGTGTCATCATGCCTACTCTAACCTTGAAATTACCCTCTACTTCACATATGGCGTGGAGGAGTTCTGTAAGATTTTTCCCAATGTCCCGTCCATAAGCAGCAGTATCTTGAGATGTGACCCAAAACTCATAAACACCCATAGCTACATCAGTTTTTATGCGTTGAATTATTTCAGGTATATTGTAACTCTGTAGTTTTCCTCTAGCAAAAACAACTGCACAGTAAGAGCATGATCCAAGACAGCCTATGTTTATTGGTAGAATGCTGATGATAGGGTTTGTGTTGATTTTAGGTAGGGTTAATTGAGGTTTTTCTCTTTGAAGTTGTAGTTTTGTGACTTTTTCGCCGTTTGCTACTTGATTTACCAGTTCGATTATGTTCTCTCCTATTGCTGGTCCAGCTATGCCGTCAAAGTGTGTTTCATGTTTGAGACGTTCTATGCTGATTTTTGGTAAACAGCCTATTATTATGATTTTTTTTGCTTTTGATGTTTGTTTTATGGCATTTATTATGCGGTTTTCGGTTGGTCCTTTTACAGCGCAACTGTTGAAGATGATGATGTCTGCTTCTGTGTCTGTGGTGATTTGGTGCCCTTGACTTGTTAGTATTCCTGTTATGGTTTCGGTGTCTGCTGTGTTTGCTGAACAACCGTAGGTTTTGATGGCAATTTTCATTTTTGACACGATGTTTCGTGTTATAGAATGGTTCATTAAGTAATAAAAACTTGGGGGTTATGTGTTGGTGTTTTTAACATCTATTTGCTTTTCCACTTTGTGTGTATTTATAAGTGTTGTAACCAACATGTTATAAACATGTTTGCCCCATAATATGCTCATATATATCCAACAAAATATAATTGTCCTATGTTCACCAAGAGAGGGAGCAATAAGAACACATGAAATTAATTACGCTATACTTACCTGAAACTTATATTAAAGCTTTAGACCAGCTTGTAGACGAACGGTTTTATCCAAACCGTGCAGAAGCAATACGTGTCGCAATCCGAGACTTAATAAGCGCTGAAGTTTGGAGGCGGAAAGGCGTTGACTAAAAACGAAGAATTACTAAAAGGCCGCATAGACGAAACTTTTGACAATCCAAAAATCAGGTTCACTCCACAACTCGTAGACAACACCTTACACCTCTGCGCATCAGGATGTGTCCACTTTGACTCTGAAGTCAAAGCGGCTGTTGTTCAACCTAAAAAACATGTGGTGAAAACCAAAATGACAAAAAAAACCCAACTAGAAAGAGCCACAGCACACCTCTATGATCTGGAAAGTTGCAACACAACCGAAAAAACTCTAAATATAAACTTACACCTCTACCAAATGGAAGAATACTAACAATTCCATTCCATTTTAAAGAAACAATTTATCACAGTTAACCAATCCTTGCTTATGCACAAAGTCATAACACAAATTCGTGAAGAATTAAAAGCCAACGCAGACCAACAAACCAAAGACAACGCCAAGCATTTCTTTAAAGAAGCTATCACTTGTTATGGTGTTAAAAGTGTTACAGTGGGAAAAATTGGTCACGAAAACTGGACAGAAATCAAAAATCTGTCAAAAAATGATGTTTTTGTAATTTGCGAAGAGCTTTTCAGTTCTGGTTTTATGGAAGAGTCCTTTATTGCTGCAAATTGGCTGCCGAAAATCGTTGACCAGTTTCAGCGAGAGGATTTAGCTGTTTTTGAGCGATGGATTAGTTGTTACATTGATAACTGGGCTAAATGTGATAGTTTTTGCAATCACACTGTGGGTGATTTTATGATAAAATTTCCCGAGTGTGTGGGCGTACTTTTTGATTGGGCAAAATCCGATAACCGCTGGTTTAGACGTGCTGCGGCTGTAACACTGATTATTCCAGCGAAAAAAGGATTGTTTTTACAGGAGGCTTTCAAAATTAGTGACTTGCTCCTAACGGATTCTGATGATTTGGTGCAGAAGGGTTATGGTTGGCTGTTGAAGGCTGAGACAGACAAGTATCCACATGAAGTGCTAACGTATGTTATGAAAAATAAGTCAAATATGCCTCGGACAGCGTTACGGTATGCAATTGAGAAACTGCCTAAAGAACAAAAAACGTTAGCTATGAAAAAGAACTAACCTAATTTTAACTGTTAAGAGCCTTACAGCTGTATCCACATAAACGTAGATACGTCATAAAAACTTTCTTTTGCATTAACGCATTTTATGGAATTTAAAGTCGTTAACACATTAGTGCATAGAGAGGCGTTTAACATTTCGTTATTAAATCTTAGTACAATTAATATTTTGATGTTGTTTACCTGTTAAAAAGTTAATTAGTCAGTTTTGGTTTTTACCAGAAACGCAAATCAAGAGGCATAAGTATGTTTGAAGCTAAAGTCGGCGTTTCAATGCTCTACAGTTTACATGAATCTTTTAATCGTATGACTAAACGATTAAACAATGAAAACACACGGTACATCGAAATTTTAGATGATGGCGCTCATGAACTGGATAAAAATCGAGTTAATTTACTTAAAGAAACTGCAAAAAGCTACAATTTAGAATATACTGTACACGCGCCATTTGCCGACATAAATATTGCCTCTCCATCCCGAACAATTCTTAATGCATCCCTAAAACGTCTCACAGAATCACTTCATTATGCACACGCTTTAGATGCTAAATTGTGGGTTTTTCATCCTGGTGCTCGCACAGGTATATCTCAATTTTATCCTGGTGCAGAATGGAAACAAAACACTCAAAGTATACAGGAACTCTATGCAGAAGCAGAACAATTTGGTGTAAATATTGCCATAGAAAATTTACCTGCAAAATACTGGTTTATAATGAATAGTCCTGAAGATTTTCACAAATTTTATAAAGAAACAAAACTGCCTATAGGTATAGTGTTAGACATTGGACATGCTAACCTTGAAAATCAAACACAGCCATTCTTTGATCAACTTGCTGATAAAATCATTCACATTCATGCAAGCGACAACAAAGGTGTTAATGATGATCACTTTGGTGTTGGTTATGGTACAATTGGTTATAGCTTGGTTGCTGAAACTTTAAAGAAAATAGGTTATAACCAACGCGTGATTGTTGAATCTTGTGATCATGTAGCTGAAAGTTTAAAGAAACTTGGGGAGTTACTGAATTAGCATTCATTGTCATTAAATGGTAATTCTAACACTAAAAGATCTTCAGCTAGTATTGTATTCTCAAAAATTTTCTTCGCACGTTCTAGTAACAGATTCGCGTCAGGATATCTCGCACTAATATGTGTTAATACAAGCATTTTAGCGTCTGCCTTTTTAGCTTGTTCTGCTGCTTGTGTCGGTGTCGAGTGACCCGTTATATCTGCTTTTTCAGTTAATGAATCATCATATGTACAGTCATGTATAATCACATCTGCATATTTAGCAAAGCTGGTAAAGGCTTCAAATGGTTTAGTGTCTCCTGTGTACACAATTTTTCTCCCCTGTTTCCTCGGACCCATAACATCGTCTGGTTTTACAATTTTATCGTTTGACAATGTTACTTTTTCGCCTTTTTGAAGTTTGGACCATAACTCTCCCTCTGGCAAACCTAAGGCAAGTGCTTTTTCAGGGAAAAATTTACCCGGCCGCGGTTTTTCTTCAAAGACATAACTATAACTCTCAATAGTATGATTTGATTCTACAATCTCTACAATATACTTCTCTTCTTCAACAATAACCCCTGACTTTACAATTTCATTAACTTCCACTTGATATGTTAATTCAAACTTTAGTGTCTGTTGGCAATTAACTAAAAAATTTTTAAGCCCTAATGGACCATAAACTTGAATTGGCTCTCGCCTATCCATTAACGTCATGGTCTGTAGTAAACCCGGCAAGCCTAAAACATGATCCCCATGTAGATGTGTTAAAAAAATTTTGGTTTTTTTATGAAAACTACTTTTTGTAGTAATCATTTGTCTTTGAATGTTTTCCCCGCAGTCAAATATCCACTGTTCTGTTGAACTTTGCAGTATAGTAGCTGGTAAGCCACGATTTAATGTAGGTACTGCCGCGCTCGTTCCAAGAAAGACCAGTCTTATATTCAAATTTTAGACACCTTCTCAAACACCGCTACTTCCCTTGTTAGCGTACTGTGCACATAAGCAAAATGAGATTCAACATGCTTAAATCCTATTGATATACCAATTGCTTTAATGTTTAACGTTTTAGGCGAAGCAATACATACTCTATGCCCATTCGGCAATAACTCGTAAGCAGACATTAACACGTCATGAACTAGCTCACGCGTAGTTGACTTAAGAGTACTAGCTGAACGCCCATATGGAGGATCCGTTACCATACATTCCACTGTAAAAAACGGCAACTTACGCGCATCCGCTAAAACTAGCCCCTCAGCATTTATACTAAAAAAACGCAAATTTTTACGACACCCTAAAACCATTCGCTTAGCCGCATCTACTCCTAACGCATAACATCCAATATATGCTGCTTCTATTAAGGTGCTCCCTGTTCCACAGAAAGGATCCAGCATTGTCTTTTCTGCCTTAGCATGAGCTAAATTTACCATGCACCTTGCAAGTTTAGACGGCATAGCCGACGGATGAAAAAACGGTTTCTTACGCGGCCGACGCTCTGAAAATGTTTTACTACTAATTTCAGTAAGTTTTAAACCAAAAACAAGCTTCTCATCAGTTATTATACCTATAAACGTTTTATCAGGATGCTCCAGATTCACCTTAACATTAGGCGTTTGCTTGAGAATTTGATACCCTAATTTCACCTCAAGATCCATAGTATTAACAGTCTGATCTGCATAAGTTTTTATACGATTTATTCTAACAACAAAACTCTCTCCAGGCTTTAGAACCTCTCCAAAATCTATCCCTTGAACAACTTTAATAATATCTGTATAATTTGCATTTGAAACAAACAATTCTAACGCACAAAGTCTCGTAAACGCTGACCTTACCGGTATAACTTTAACACTCTCAACCGCCGTCTCTAACCGCAAAACTTGATCCATTAACTCTGTTACTCTGAAAGGGTAACCTTCTGTTTCTAAAATTGCCTTCGCCTCTGAAACAGGCAAAGTCAGACTTTCACCTGAAAGTAAAAAGAAAAGTTTAGCCACTTAGATGGCGCCTTTTAATTGTTCGCTTATAAGCGGTGATAAACTAACTTTGCTATACGGCCCAGGAACACTGTCTGTTCCAATGATTTCTTTAACACCTGCATCTAACATACGTTTTGCTGCATCTCCTATAAGTAGTGGATGAACACATGCTGCAAAAACATGTTTTGCACCTAAATCCTTTAAAATTTTAGCTGCCCCAACAATTGTGCCCCCTGTGCTTATAATGTCATCAAAAATTACAACTGTTTGGCCTTCCACATCTAATCCTTCACCTGACTGCGCAGTCTGACCAGTGTAGCGATCACGAACTTTACTTAGATGCCCAACACCTCCCCCTAAAACCTGTTGAGCCTCCTTAGCAATATATGTAGCACCCTTATCTGGCGCAAGTGCATAAGCCCCCCTATAACCCCTATCCACAAAATAATCTGCCAAAAGAGAAATAGCACTAACCGTTTTTACCGGAAAAGAAAACCGAGATAAAACCTGTTCTGAATGAATATTAACCGTTATCAAATCATCTATCCCCGACGCTCCAAGCATACGCACAATAGTTTCAACACTTATACCCTCCCCCGACAAAAACAACTTATCCTGCCTAGCATACGCAAAATACGGAACAACAGCCGTAACCCTATTTGCCCCCGCACGTTTAGCAGCATCAGCCATAAAAACCAACTGAAAAAGCTTACTATCCTGCATAGGCGGGCACGTAGTTTGAACTATCACAATATCCTCACCTAAAACATCTCCCTCCAACCTAACATATGACTCGCCATCTGGAAAAACCCTCAACACCACAGAAACACCCTGACAACCAATAACCTTTAAAACACCTTCAGCAAGCTCCCTTGAAGCCGGACCTAAGACAATCTTCATAATAATCACTCTTAATACCCTAAAAATACAACTTCCGTTTTAAGCCTTTATCCCACGAACTCCAAAAACAACCACAAAATACAACAACACAAATCTCACAATATATAAGACAACCTCCGAAAACTCATGTTTTACGCTTCAAACCGATAAAAACAAAATAAATACAACAGCTGCCTCATACAAACTTCCCTATTTTACCGTACTACACATTATACCTTGATAGTTAAGAGGTTTCCAGAGGCTGCCATAACTATTACCACCCATGCAATATCATATACCTGTCTCTAATCATTTTCATTTTTCCCTCTCTCCTATAACTAAAAAACCTCATGTTCACGTATTTTAAATAGCTCTTACAATACATCAATCATACAGTGTGAACTTAATGCCCACAGATACAGACGAACAACAAGAAACAGAAACAACAACAGAAAAATATGCATTCATAGAAGACCTCCCAGGTGTCGGACCCGCAACCGCCCAAAAACTACGAGAACTAGGATATCACACAATAGAATCTCTCGCAATGGCAACAATACGCGAACTCGAACCAGTAGGCATAAGCGAAAAAAAAGCACTACAAGTAATACAAGCAGCCCGATCATCAATTGGAGTCTCTTTTATCCGTGCTGACCAATTACTAAAACAACGCCAAAACGTTGCTCGCCTAAGTACAGGAAGTAAAGCTCTTGATAAATTGGTTGACGGCGGTTTAGAAACTCAGACAATAACTGAATTTTATGGTGAATATGGCTGTGGAAAAAGTCAAGTTTGCCATCAAATATGTGTGAATGTTCAGTTACCCATTGAAAAAGGTGGTCTTAATGGTGGTGTATTATATGTTGATACAGAAAACACTTTTCGACTTGAACGTATTGTTCAAATGTCCACTCATTTAGGCCTTGACCCTGAAGATGTTGTAAAAAACATAATTTATGCTGAAGCTTACACCTCTGATCATCAAATGTTTTTGTTGGAAAACGCTGACGAAATCATTAAGGCAAATAACATTAAATTAATAATTATTGATTCTCTAACAGCACATTTTCGCAGTGAATACATAGGCAGAGAAATGCTTGCCAGCCGTCAGCAAAAGTTGAACAAACATATGCATAAACTTACCGCATTAGCACGTGCGTTTAATGCTGTTGCGGTCGTAACAAATCAGGTTATGGCAAAACCCGACCAATTCTTTGGTGATGCCCTTCACCCCATCGGTGGTAACATTGTTGGTCATACCAGTCAGACCCGTATATATTTGCGTCGTGCTTCTCATGGTCCAATACGTATTGCACGGCTTGTTTCAAGTCCTTATTTACCTGAAGGAGAGGAAATCCTTAAAGTCACCGAAAACGGTATAGAGGATGTCTCTGAAGAAGAGAAAGAAACTAAATCTCGTGGTCGCTAGTATGCCTATATCTCAAGCCTTAGTAACACGTTATTTCCAACTGATTGTTAGTAGACAATACGCTGAAGCTGAACGTGAACTGGAAAGAGTAAAACAGAAACTGCAAAAAACTGAATGGAACAGAGGTTATTTTCGTGCTCTATACGGAATGTATCTCTCAAAAAAAAATGCTAATGATGTTTATGCTTTCTTTTCAACGTTGGATTTAAGTGATAAAGTGTCACTTCATGTTTATCGGCGAGAGTTTTTGGATAACATGCGTAGTGGACTTCATGGCGATTTTGATCGTGGTTATTTTTCTGCTTGGGCAGATTGTATGCGTATTTTAACTCGTATGGATATTCCTGCTCCTGTAAGTGCAACAAGTTCAAAGAATGATGCTGCTACTGCTGCTGATGATGAGGAAGCAATTGAGACAGTTCGTAGTGATAAAAGTCAAGTAACTATAGCTAACTTTTTTAATGGTACAAAAATCTCTACAAAAGCAAAAAGCAAAGCTCTTTCTGAATCTGTGGTTAAGACTGAGGATGTAGTTAAAAAAGAGTAAAACCTTTTCTATATTTACTAATGCGCTGTATCTGTTGAGGTATTGTGGATAACGGCGTTTTGATAGCGTTTTTTTAAATCAATAATTAAAGTACCAGTATTGCATCTGTCGGGGGTACTACTTCTGTGGTGGGTATTGAACCTGTGGCTGCAAGGATTATTGTGTAGAATAGTATGTAGAAGGTTAACCATGCGAAGAAATACATACCTATGCCGGTCATTGTTATTTTTGAGGGTGTTTCAACTTTATTTTGGAATTTTGCTTTTAGTAAACGTAAGGATAGCATGTAAATTAGTAAGGTAAGTACAATTGAGTAAAGTATAACAGTTATTCCATCTATTCCCATTGAACTCTCTATTAATCTTGATAGAGCTGCGCATATTGCTCCAGCAGTGATTCCTAACGCCATTCTTAGCCAATAAATTGTTGTTATAGTGTTCATTTTCTTTTTTCCTCTTACCCTTATGAATGAACTCTATCATTATAAAATGTGTCTTCTATAAATGATTTCTCTTTAAGAAAATAAGTTTGTTGCTTTTTACTTTGTTTCTCTTTAAATGTGGCTAAACTTTATTTTATAAGATATACTTGATATGTTTTCAATTAATGGTGTATTTGTTGGCTAAAAATGAGTTTACAAGTTTCGATGTTGCTGCTGCAGTAAGAGAACTAAAAAATGTGGTTCTTGGTTCACGGGTAAATAATATTCACCAGTTTGATCAAAAAACTGTAGTGTTTAAACTGCACAAAACTAGTTCGCTGCCTACTCGTTTGGTTGTCGAAGCAGGTAGAAGAATTCATTCAACCGTTTACGCTGAGGAGAGTCCTGCAGAGCCACCAGCATTTTGCATGATGTTGCGACATTATTTGAGAGATTCCTGGTTTGATAGCATTGAGCAGTATGAATTTGAACGTATCGTGGTTTTAGGTTTTAGAACAAAAACTGGTTTGTTGCGACTTGTAGTGGAATTATTTAGCGATGGCAACTTTATACTGGTTAATCCTGATGGCGTGATAATTCAAGCACTATTTTTTAAAAAAATGCGTGATCGTAATATTTTACGTGGTGAAAAATTCCAGTTTCCTCCGTCAACTGGTAAAAATCCTGTGAAACTTACCCAGTCGGATTTGCAAGTAGCTCTCGAGGCTTCGGGTGATGTTGAAGTTGTTCGTGTGTTTGCTCGTTCTGTTGGTCTTGGTGGTACTTATGCTGAGGAGGTTTTACTTCAAGCGGGTATAGAAAAAACGGTGCTTTGTAAAAATTTAACCTCTGATAACATTGCTAGTATGTTTAGTATTTTACAGGGTCTGTTGTCTTGTTTGTTTGAAGGCAATTTTGATCCCTGTATTGTTGTTGATGTTAATGGCACCTATTTAGATGTGGTTCCTCTTCATTTGCGGCGTTATGAGGGTTATCTGTTTAAGGTTTTTCAAACGTTTAGTGATGCTCTTGATGAGTTTTTTTTAAAAGTTCGAACTGCTGAGAAAGCGTTGGCAAGTGTTGAAGTTGACAAGTTGCAAAGTGAGCAGAAACGGCTTAAGCGTATGATTGCTGATCAAGAAAAGGCTCTTGCTGAGGAGGAGGCTAAGTCTGAGCGGGATAGAATGATTGGTAATACTATTTATGCTCATTTTAATGAGTTTGAAGTGTTTTTAAACAAGCTTGTTGTTGCGAATCAGCAGGGTGTTGAGTGGAGTAATGTTTTTGTGCAGGTTTTGGCGGATAAGGCGGTTGGTAAGGTACCTGAGGTTTATGTTGAGGGTGTTGATGCTAAGAATTTGGTTGTTAATTTTGTTGTTGATGGGTTATGTTTTGGTTTGAGTTTGCGTTTGTCTATCTTTGATAATGCTAATGAGTTTTATGAGCGTGGAAAGCGTGCTAAGCAGAAGTCTGTTGGTACTATTGTGGCGCTTGAGGAGTCTAAGCGTAAATTGATGAGGGTTGAGCGGGAGTTGGCTGCGGCTGAGCATATGCGTAGTCTTAAGCCTGCGGAGATGCTTGAGGCGCTTGCGAAGCGTAAGGTTGAGGCTAAGGAGTGGTATGAAAAGTTTCGTTATTTTACTACGTCTGATGGGTTTTTAGTTGTTGCTGGTAAGGATATTGTGACTAATGATATTTTAATTAAGAAATATACTCTTCAGGAGGATGTGGTGTTTCATGCTGAAATTACGGGTTCGCCTTTTGTGGTGGTTAAGGCGGAGGGTAGGTTAGTTACTGATCAGGCTTTAAAGGAAGCTGGTGAGTATGCTGCTGCGTTTTGTCGTGCGTGGCGTGAAAATGTTGGTTCTGCAGATGTTTATTGGGTAAAGGTTGACCAGCTTAGTAAAAGTGGTCCTTCAGGGGAGTCTATTCCTCATGGTGCTTTTTTTGTGGTTGGAAAACGTAACTGGATGCGTAATACGTCTCTTAAAACAGCTATTGGTGTGGTAGTAAATGAAGAGTCTGCTTGTTTTATTGGTGGTTCTGTTGATGTTGTTCGTGCAAGATCTAAATCGTATGTGGTGCTTGTTCCTGGAGATTATCAGGGCAAAGACTTGTTGAAAATGGTGCTAAAAACTCTTATGTTAAAGCTTTCTAAAGACGATAAAGAGAAATTGGGCAAAACCTCCATTGAGCAGATTCGCGAATTCATACCCTACAATAAGGGAGCAATAAGTCAAAAGCCCTGCTGAAAGGCAGAAAATGTTTAAATGTTTTATGAAAGAGGTGTATAAGGTAGATACATATTTGGGCCCGTAGCTCAGCTAGGTAGAGCGCCAGACTCATAATCTGTTGGTCGTTGGTTCAAATCCGACCGGGCCCACTTAAGTCACAACTATTTTTGTGATAACTTTTTTTATTTTTTCCGGAAAAACATGATAGTTTGTTCTGAAACATTTAATATGCTGTTGGCTTGTATATCACTACGGGTTGTAGTTTTTTTGTTTTATGTGGCTGTTTTGGGTAAGCTTTTAAGATTGACTTTTCTTATAGGGTTTGATGTATATGAAACGTTGGGGTTTGTTTCTAGTTTTTTTGTTACTTCTTGTTGCTTTTTTGCCTGCGCTGTCTTTGTATGTGCGGCCTATTAGAGTTGAGGCTGACGAGTTTTATTTTGGAGTTTCTTTTGATGGTGATAGTGCTGAGGAGGCTTTTCCGTTAATTGACAAAATTAAGGGGTATGCTAATTTGTTTATTATAAATTCTTGGGGTATAGCTACTAATCAAACTGCGCTTAACATGTTGTGCGATTATGCAGCAGATTCTGGTTTGCATTTTATTGTGTTTTTTGCTTTCATTTCACGAACGATGTATCCTTGGCATCAACAGTGGTTAGATGAGGCACATCAGCGGTGGGGGGATAAATTTTTAGGGTTATACTTAAATGACGAATACGGCGGGAAACAAATTGAGGGCAATGAACTTTTTACAACTGCAGCTAATTATGCCGATGCTGCAGACCGTTTTGTAAATGGCGTAAAATTTGGGCCATCTGGAGAGGCAACAAGCATGCTCGATGCCAACGCTAAGGGTATACGTTTGTTTACCGCTGACTTTTTGCTATATTGGTGGGATTACCTTGCAGGATATGATGTTGTTTTCGCAGAATTAGGCTGGAACATTACTTCAAATCGTCAAATAGCCCTCTGTAGAGGCGCAGCCACAGCACAAGGCAAAGACTGGGGCACCATAATTACCTATGAAACCGACACACCACCATATCTGGGAAGCGCAGAAAAAATTTACCGCGACATGATAGACTCTTACCGCGCCGGCGCCAAATATGTTGCAATTTTTAATTATCCCACATACCCTGAAAATAACCCCTACGGCATACTATCAGAGGACCATTTTGAGGTGATGCACAAATTTTGGCAGTACACTAAATCATATCCACGATCCTTTTATGGCGTAGCGAAAGCGGACACAGTGCTAGTTTTGCCCTCAAACTATGGCTGGGGCATGCGACGCAGCCCATACATAACAGACGATTTCATATGGGGCATATGGCCTGAAGACGATAAAGCACCCCAAATTCTAAACAATGTACAATGGCTAGAAACACGACACAACCTACAATTCGACATAATATACGAAAACTCACAATTCAACTATTCAAACATCTACCCAAAAATTATTCACTGGAATACCACCATACCATAATTTACCCTACACTTTAACCCTCTTCCCATATTGACTGAACTATCTGCCAACAAAACAACTCTAAGCAATATGTTCTTGTACTTTTTGATATCTCTAACCTTCTACTATCATGGTTAATTATTAGGAAAAGTTAATATTGACAAGCAACTCAGATGGCTATAATCCGCCCTAAATCACGGTCATGGGGCCGTCGTCTAGCATGGATTAGGATACATGCCTGGGGCGCATGCGATCCTGGGTTCAAATCCCAGCGGCCCCACCACAATAAACCAAGCCCCTGTTTAAATAGGGTCTCACTTGCGTTTTCTGAACAATCTCACGTCATCAAAGCTGCAAACGTATTCAAAGCCTGTCTCAATGAGTTTTTGTGCTTCTTGAACTGTTTTTGCTGTTGCTGAATGGTATGCGTCGCTTTCAAAGTTTATCAGTTGGGTGCAGAATAAGGTGTTTTGTATGTTTTTATGTCCAAGTATTTTCATGATGTGTAGGGTGTCTTTGGTTTTGTGGTATTCTGTGGTGGCTTTCCAGTGTCTTAGAGGGGCATGTCCTAAAGCAGATTAAATGGTAAATCTCGCTTAAAAAAACCAAAAATTAATAACCAAACCAACAACAACCCGATGCATAAGACAAGACTTCGAAAACCTAATCCCACACCTAACAAGCCTACTACACCACGTACGCAAAGACAAATACTTACGCTCAATACGCTGCGTATTACGTTTACCCACGTTCACAATACTCTCAACGATACGAGTTTCATATGCAACATTACCATCGCAATAAACAATACTAATACGAAGCGCAGCAAGCAAACTGCGCAACTGATACTTCCACATCCTCACCCTACAACCATTACTCCCACCACAGTCACAATTTATGTAAATTCGACTACTATCTGGAAAAGTATGCTTACCCACACTTTCCCACCAGCGAGAT
>JAITCR010000112.1 GCA_031282985.1 Nitrososphaerota archaeon
TGTACATGGATTTAAGCGTGTTTTTTCTCTGAAAAATTTGGCGAACCTGTCAATTATCTATGGAGTTAACATGGATTTGATTCTACGCCAAATTATCTATTCTAAAGTGGTACACTACCAAAAGTTTCCATAAATTCCGCAGTTTAGTGTCCAATTTAAAAATAGTCCATAATTTGCGCTTTTTAACAATACAGCTATTGGCGCCCATATAGCCACCACAACCACATTTTAAAAACCTCTAATTACAAACCTTTTGATAATTAGAACCCATTTTGCAGAATTTAAAAGTTACTAATACCTTGGTGACTAAAAAATGCGGAATTTAGGATATTGTTTGTTGTGTGTTTGAGTGTTTGTTTTTTGTAGAAACTGTTGTTTAGTATTACAATTGTAAATTTTTGAGACTTATTGTGAAAACACAGTTTTCCATGCCGCCACAACACCTTTAGCAGACAAAATGGGCATATTTGCTTTATGTTATAAAAAATTCACGTATTTACAAAGAAACAACGCCTTACCACACCCGTTAGAGCCCTTAGCAATAGACGCCCCCATTGTTATCACATGACACCAACTGTCAAAAATCAAGTTTACAACAGCAATACTAAACAAAAAGATTTAGAAGGTGAAAGGCTAAGCCGCCAAACAATAGCGCAGTTCCAATATTTGCCAGTGAAATTAAGGCAGTTACTCTCCAACCAAATTCTTTACCAAGTACACCTATAGTTGCAACACAAGGAATATAGAGCATAGCCACCAAAGCCATAACCACCAATTGCACCGAAGAAAACCCCACCAGTAAATTTGTTGTACCAAGTATCGCCACTGCACCTACAATAACAAATTCCTTGCGAACAGCACCAAGAACCAACAGTACACCAGCAATTGCGGGCAAACCAAGCCACAGAACTGTAAGAGGATACAAAGCATTATTTATGGGCGTAAGCAAACCAGTAACATATAGAACTTGGATAAGTGCACTACAAACTATGTATATGGGTAAAACCACGTAGATAAGTGACTTAGTGCGTGCCCAAGTTTGCTTTAGAACAACTTTCAAAGAGGGCCGTTTAAAACTACTCATCTCCATAATTAACCCAGTGGTTTTTCCCGGAACAGCTTTCATGGCAATTCTGCCCATGACAAAAATTATGGCAAGGTTGACAACATACAAGAGCAACGCCCATTGTATACCTACAAACACTCCAACCATACCAAAAAGCACAATAGTTCGAGCAGAACAAGGCGCAAAAGTTATAGCAAAAGCAGCAAGAAGACGCTCACGCCGAGTTTCCATAATTTTACAACTATGAATAGCAGGAACACTACAACCGTACCCAAGAATTATCGGAATCAACGCTTTACCATGCAACCCAATCTTATGCATAACACTATCCATCATAAAAGCCACACGAGTCAGCAAACCAGAATCTTCGATAAACGCCAACAACAAATAGAAAGGAACCACAAAGGGTATAATTAGCGTTACACCCGCGGTAAACCCACCCCAGACACCATTAAAAACAACATCCAAAAGTGAAGCGGACATTGACAATTCAGGATCAACAGAGTAGATCAAGTTTAAACCTGATGAAATCAAGTCAGCTAACCAATTACCTATAAAAAAAGTCCAAAGCAACAAACCACCAACCACACAAAAGGCAGCAACATAACCAAATATGCGGTGAGTTGTGAACCAGTCTAATCGGTCAGTAAAATGATGCGAAACTTCGTCCTGTTGAAGCGAAGACGCTACAACAGAGCCTGCAAGAGCATAACGCTCAGAGGCAATCATAGAAAAACATTTCTCTTGACAGCGGCTTTCAAACTCCACAGAAATAGCTTTTAACTGCGATATGGTGCTTTCTGATTTTTCAGCAACCAACTTTGTAATTTCAACATCGCCTTCAAGCAATTTGATTGCTACCCAACGAGATGGATACTCTAAGGCGAGTTTTTCTTTTTCTATTATATGTTGTAGTTTTTCAATTTGATCTTCGAGTTCTTTTTGATATTTCAAAAGCTTAGATCCAGGTTTACTGGTTGCAACTTTCACAGCTTCCCTAACAGCTTCATAAACCCCTTCACCGCGGATAGCGGTAGCAAAAACCACAGGAACCCCTAATATTTCAGATAAACGGTCTTTGTTTATGAGGATACCTTTATTTTTTGCAATATCTACCTGATTTAAGACCAAAACAATTGGCGCATTCATCTCTAGGAGCTGCAGGGTAAAGAATAGATTTCTTTCTAAAACTGAAGCATCAACCACATTAATAACTGCGTCAGGTTTCTCTAAAGCGATATAGTCTCTGGAGACGATTTCTTCCATAGAAAACGTCGAAAATGAATATATCCCGGGCAGGTCGATAACTTTAATTGCGTGACCTTCAAAGTTCAGGTTGCCTTCTGCGCGTTCAACTGTTTTTCCCGGCCAATTACCAATTATCTGATTTAACCCAGTTAACTGATTAAAAATTACGCTTTTGCCTACGTTTGCGTTTCCTGCAAGAGCAAAAATAAGTTGTTTACCATTTTTTGTTCTATCAGAGATTACCGTTTTGTTTTTTGAATCAGTATTTGTATGGCAAGCCATTATTTTTTCATCCCTTGGTTGTCTGATTTTGTTCTAATTCTACAAATACGTTAGATGCGATGTTTTGTCCTATGGCAAGTTTGGAGCCTCGTACGGCCACTTCCACTGGTCCATCTAAGGGTGCAATTTTTATCACTTGGATTCTTGTTCCAGGTGTGAGGCCCATATCTAAGAGGCGTTGAAGCACTTTATGTTCACCCCGAATGAAACTAATCTTGCCGAAGGTACCACTTTTTAATTCTTGGATTGGTGTGAGGTTGGTGTCGCGTTTTCCAACTTGTTCTAAGCCTTTTTGATGTAGTTGAACGCATTCTTCGCAGTTTGAAAAAGGCAAATCACATGCTGGTATGGTTTTGCCGTCGTCTGGGCATGTGCCGGGGTGGTTTAGAAAGCGACAGAGAGATTCTTCTGTTTCGTCTGAGAGGGCGTGTTCCATTTGGCAGGCTTCTTGGTGCACTTTATCGTTTCCTATGCGCAGTATGTTTGATAGGAAGCTTTCGAGTAGTCGGTGTTTTCGGGTTACTTTCTGAGCTTCTTTTAGACCTTTTTCGGTAAGTGTGCTGCCATGGTATGGTGAATATTTTATATAGTCTGCGTCAGCTAATTTTTTTAGCATCTCTGTAACGCTAGCTGGGGCAACATCGAGTCTTTGAGAAAGGTCAGTATTATTTACCAGTTCACCGTTTTTAGATAGGCTGTGTACAGCTTTTAGGTAGTCTTGGGTTGATTTTTGCAATGTTTGCCACTCCTGTTTTTAGGCACACCTAAATTAGGTGCAGGGACACATATAAATTTTTAGGTTAGCCTAAAAATTTAGTGTTGAGTTATTTAGATCAGAAAGATACACTTGAAAAATGGTTATCACACAAGAAGCGTGGAAAGTGCTACAACAAGGTGGCCATGAGATCATTAGACCTCCTCGGGTTTTATTTCCTGTTTTCATAGTTGATTATGTCACAAATTAGGGCTGCACGTAACTCGTAACGTTTACACCTGTTACGATACTTGTTTGCCAAAATCTTAAACACCTTAAACTTTACAATAACATTCTCCACAAAAATACGCTCACGAAAAATACGCCTATTCTCTAATTTCTCCTCAAAACTTAATGTACCACCTTAGGTTTCTTTTTAGAAATTTCACTATTCCTATGCAACTTTAAAATTCCCTGATAACCACTACCCCTTGAAACAAAATACTCTCACAAACAAGACAGCCAACACTATCTGGATAAAGGGAAAAATCATGCTTACTACCTTCTGCATGCGCAATACAAATAATTTCTCTGGTTTGACGGTTAACAATTAACTGCGTTTTTTGCGTATGGCGTTTCTTTTTGCCACTGTAGTATCTTTTCTGGTTTTTTCGGCCGCTCCACCTGACTCTCCATCACATCCACAAGCACCACTTCAATTTCAGATTCATCACCATAAAGAGCCTTCTTACCGGGTAAACTGAATTTTCCGCTCTTAACTAAAGTGTTCTCTACCCACACTATAGTGTCGTGGGTTGTGGCTTCTCCTATGTCGAATTCGTAGGATAATTCTTTTTAGGTGAGGTATTGCCTGTTGTATTTTAGGGTTAAAAATAGTTGGACTTCTAAAGATAGTTTAGTGTGTCTACCACGTCGTTTGTGTTTTGCAACGTAAGCAATTTTTAAAATTTCTACCATAACGTCAAAGGTTTTTTTTAACCCCAAATAACTGTTTAAAATCCCCTGAATTTAATTTAGATGCTTTTTCATACCGACTTACACCATCAACCATAATTTAAACCACAACTACATAAAACAACCCCATCACAATATTTATAATTTCCGAAGAGATCTAATAAAAAGGACAAAAAATAATTATGACTAAAGTCTAATTTTTAATGCAAAACGTGTTTTTGAACGTAAACTATAAACAAGCAAAAACTTATTCTATAAAGACAAATGACAAAAGAAGAGATTATTACAGTAATACTTGCTAAACATCCAGAATTGTCTGAACAACAAATTCAGGAGACACTCACACATGAGAAAGAACGTTCAGGTGGTTTGCTAGGTGACGAGACACTTCTGCGTTTGATAGCTGCAAGGTATGGTGTTGAAGCTATTAATCAGGCAGTAGTGGAGTTTAGTGGGATTTTGTCGTCGGGTCGTCTGTTTTCGGGTTTGAATGATGTTTCAGTTGAAGGCAGGTTAATTGCTATTTTTCCGGTTCATAGTTTTGACAATGGTCAAAAAAGTGGCAAGTTTGCTAATTTGATGCTTGTGGACAAAGACAGTATTTTTCGTGTGATTTTGTGGAATGGTAAAGCAGAAGTTGTTGAGAGTGGCGAATTGCAAATTGGGCAAATTGTCAGACTTTTGCATGGTTACACGAGAGTGGATCAGTTTGGTAATGTTGAGCTGCATTTGGGTAACAAGAGCAAAATTGAAATTAATGAAAATTCTCAAACTAATTACCCCAATGTAGAAAAATTCACCTCAAAAATAGTGGAAATCACTAACACTTTTAACAATGTACATTTAGCTGGTATGGTTAAAGATGTGTTGGGTTCAAAAACGTTCACTAAAGGTGATGGTTCAGAGGGTAAACTTTTGCGTTTCATCCTCGCGGATGATTTGGCAGAAATCACAGTTGTTGTTTGGAATGGTAAAGTTGACGAGTTGGAAAGATATCTTAAACCCAGAGTTTGTCTGTATTTACTTAATGGTAAAGTTAAAGAGAAAGAAAGCGGCGGTTTTGAAGTTCATGTTGACTCGACAAGTTTTGTACAGACACAACCGGTTACGCTCCATATGAGTAAGCTGTCGGATTTGAAAGAGGGAGACATTGTTAATGTAAGAGGGGATGTTTCAAATGTTGACTCTGTAAGAGAGGTGACCACTGGTAGGGGGGAACAGGTTAAACTGTTCACTTTTGAGTTAAGAGATGAAACTGGCTCAGTTACGGTTTCAGTGTGGCGTAATCAAGCTGAGCAAATTAGTGTTTTGAAAGTAGGGGATAGCGTTACTGTAGAAAACGGTTTTGTAAAGATGGGATATGGAGATAAATTGGAGCTAACCACACGTAGTGGAACCCAATTTACGGTTAAATCTATTTGATTTTTTCAACAATAGCGCCTGCCATGTCGCTTGTTGTTGCTTTTCCACCTAAATCGGCTGTTCGAACTTTTCCCTCAACAAGCACCGCAACTACTGCAGCTTCAATTTTTTTAGCTGCTTCTTTTTCACCAAGATGGCTAAGCATTAGTGCACCCGCAAGTATTGTTGCAATGGGATTTACACGATTCATACCAGCATATTTTGGTGCACTACCATGAACGGGTTCGAACATACCATAAGTTTTACCGATGTTTGCACCTGCAGCAAGGCCGAGGCTCCCGGTTACTTGGGCTGCTTCATCGCTCAATATGTCACCGAACAGGTTGGTGGTTACCATAACGTCGTATATAGCGGGTTGTTTAATTAACTGCATAGTTGCTGCGTCAATGTGCAGGTCATCTACGGTAACTTCGGGGTAGCGTTTTTGCACTTCTTTTACGGCATCTTTGAACATACCATCAGTTATACGCAAAATGTTGCCTTTGTGTATGTATGTTAAGTGTTTTTTGCGTTGCATAGCCAGTTGGAAGGCGAATTCAGCAATTTTGGTGGAGGCTTCAGTTGTTATAATGCGAAAAGCAACACTTACACCGGGTGCTATTAGGGATTCTTGGCCGGAGTAGAGACCTTCAGTGTTTTCTCTTACAACAACAAGGTCTATGTTGGGTTTTAGAGATTCTATGCTGGGAAAACTTTTACAGGGGCGCACGTTGGCGTATAGGTCAAACATGCGGCGCAGGGTAACAGCTACACTTACAGGTGCCCCTGGCTCCTCAGGAGTGGTCATGGGACCTTTAAGGCAGGCATGAGTGGTTTTAATCATGTCAACAGTTTCTTTAGGAAGATTGGTACCATAATCAGGTATGCAATGTGCCCCAGCTTCTCCATAAACATAGTTAAGTTTAAAATCAGAAACATTTTGAACGGCATCTAAAACATTTATAGTGGCCTCAGTTACCTCAGGCCCAATTCCATCGCCCTTAAGAACAGCAATATTGTAAGTTTTAACCATACTATTCACCTAAGATAATTGTTAACACTTCCATTTATCAGCATATCTATTAAACAATTAAATTCTAACAACAAAACACGCATATTTCATCAACAAAAAACTACAAAATACTAACCCACTAATTCCATAAAGCTATCGAAAAATTTAAACTTTAACCTTGATTATCTGAGGAATTTTACCAGCTGTCCCCACTTTACCCTGATACAAAATAAACACACCTAACACACCAGAAATACTCAAACCCTGTTTAATCCCAGCTTCAATACCCTCCTCAACATCACCCTTCACAACATTACCAACCGCTGTAGCAGCAGCATCCGCCAAACCAGCATCCCTACAAAAAACCGTAGCAGCCTCAGCATCACCAAAACTAAAAGCGTGACTAAACCGACCCGAACTTGTAGCCACTCCAACGGGAAATTCTAAAAGCCTAAACCCAAAACGCTTTGATAACGACACACTGCCCGCAGCTAAAGCTACATCAATTGGTCTATCAGAAACCGCAGAAATTTCTCCACCATCCTCCACAACCGCAACTTTACAACCAACCTTTTGCATATCAGTCACAGCTAAATCTGCGATAACACCAGCAACCGCAGCCATAGGACCAACACCAGTTTTCTGAGCTGCCAACGCCATCAATTTAGCAACCAAAGGCTCATTGGGCACTGGAATTGGATCGTATGTATGGAAAAAAATTTGATGTGTTCGTATATAGTTTTCGAGTCCTTGGTAGTTACGTGCAATTGATTCTTTAGCAGCAGTTATGCCTTGTGGGATATCACTAATTATGTGACAGACACTGTCTTTGTATGTATAGTCTTCTTTGAAGAGATCACTTGGCAAATTATTTTTCCCGATGTACATTACTGCTACACATGTTTTCAGCGTTAGAAAATTTAACAGAGTTTATAGCTCTAGCTGGACAAGCATCTACACATATGTTACAGACACTTCCAACACATTTCTCTTTGTTGAACTGAATTGACAAATCCTCTGTCACACCAATCGCTTCCACCGGACACAATGCAACACATGAACCACAGCTAAAGCAACGGTTACTATCTACCTCAATAAGTTTAGGCACCGTCACAGTGGCACCTTTTTGGCGAAAAGCAGATACAATTTTATCAACCTCTTCGTCAGGAACTTCAAGAACGATTTCGCCGCCTTTCGAGTTTATGTGAGCCGCCAAAATTGCGACCAACACTTTATTTTCCAGTATAACCTCTGAAACGATAGGTTCAGAAACCAAATTTTCATTTAACCGTAAAAGAATACGAACCATAATTTTACCGTCCTAACAATTTAGAAACATCCTCAGAGGTTACTATACCTAAAACCTTACGTTCAGCATCAACTACAGGTAAAGCTGAAATGTTATGTTGCGCCATACGCTTTGAAGCACTCTCCAACGGTTCATCAGGTTTAGCAGTTATAACTCTACGAGTCTCTATATCAGCAAGCACTTTTTTACCCTCAGCCATTGCGCGAGTAATATCCCAAGAGGTGACTATACCTAAGAGTTTACTGTCAGAGCTTGTAACAACTATGTGATTTACAGATTTTGTGACTATACGTTCAGCGATAACACGAATTTCCTCGTTCTCCAAACAAGTAACAGCAAAATGCATAACATTAGAAACAAAAGGAATTTCTTGTGTTTGCCGCATAGGCTTAAAAACAGTATCAAGCGGAAGCCTCTCTATGGGCGCTGTTAAAGTAAATTGTCCTTCATCAATCCAATTTTTGAGGGTTTGAGAAACTTTTTTTGCCATCTTTAAACTGGAGAGCGAACTAACACGAATCCGTTTATCATTAACAGTAATTGCACCAGACTTAAGTTCAGCATACGAAACCTTGCGCAATTTAGGCCTATCACGACGCATAACACTATAATCAATTACGTCAGTAAAAATTTCTGTGTCACGAATCGCAGTTTTTTTGACTAACCCCTCATTAAGAATAGGTATAGGTACGCCTAAACCAATATACAACGATGTACCATAACGAGTAAACGCTGCACCCTGCAAAAATTCAGGACTCATCTTCTTAGCATCCCCCTTAACCATTAAGGTGCCATTGAGATTTTTTGGACAATGCTGAGTACCTTCACCAATAATGTATCCTTGACCACCGCCTAAGAAAATTTTTGTACCAAACCCAATGGTCTCATAGTCAGGGTCATTCATAAGAGGACTAAACTCCCCTGCACCAGAAAAAGTGGCGTTACGCATACGAGGCAAGAGTTTGCTCATATAAGTGTAAATTGTTTCATCACCACAATTAACTGCACAATTATAACGCTGATAGCCGTTACGGAAATTCAACAAATAAAACTGGTTAAGATCATCTTTAGTTATAGTAGTTTTAACCGCTGTTCTAGGATAACAATCAGTACCATACGCTGTTGCACGCAACTCAACCTCGTTACCAGCAACCAACTCTTGAATTACATGCCCACCACCATATTCAAAAGGCCTTTTCTCACAAGAATTCGTCGCACCAACAAATAAATCAGCCGCAGCACAAGGATGACAAACTTCCACATCATTAATCCATGCACGCTGAATTTTAATTGGCGGATCAGAATGACCAAGATTAAGAACTGCACCTGAAGAACACATTGCCCCAAAAGTGCCAGTTGTTACAACATCAACTTCTTTGAAGGCAACCTCTACACCACTGCTTTCTACAAGTTTTTTCATTTCTTCAGCAGTTAAAACTTGAGCATCACCTTTGAAAATTTTCTGGTTAATTTCTTCGATAGTCCGAGTTTTCTGGTTTTGTTTAGACAAACGGCCTTACCTTGGTGTCAATCGAAAAGTAACCCAAGCAATATAATATTTACGCAAAAAAATAGCCTATAAAAGAAACAAACAAAAATGGTAGTGTGGGTTTACCATTGTTTCCAGGGGATTTTGTCCATATACTCATTAAGGCTACGAATAGATTGATCATTTAAATTGTTCTTTTTTAGCGCATCAACAAGTGCTTCTGCGAGCTGCAGGTTTGTGATAACGGGAACATTAAATTCTACTGCTTGGCGTCGAATAATGTAACCATCAGTTAGGATGTCTGAATAGTTTGCTTGATAGTTAGTTACGGGCACATTGATTACTAGGTCAATTTTTTGTTCTTGTAGATAGTCAAGAATATTAGGATTAATTTTGGCATCTTTAACTTTGTAAAGAATTGTAGTGTTTACACCAGAATCGTTTAAAACATTGGCTGTGTTAGCTGTAGCATAAATACGGAAGTTCATTTCTTGGAAAGCTTTGGCAATTGGAACAACACGCTTTTTATTTTCTTGACCACCGCCAATGCTAATGAGTATAGCACCATCTTTTGGAGGGATGTGAACCTCCGCGGCTTGTAGTGCTTTGCTAAATGCATCAGAAAAACTTTCACCTATGCATGCAACTTCACCTGTGCTTAGCATTTCTACGCCCAAAACTGGGTCAGCTCCGCTGAGGCGCATGAAGCTGAACTGAGGAACTTTAACACCTACGTGTGGAGCAACGGTCATAGGTGACAACTGGATATTGATTTTTTTACCCAACATTGCAAGGGTTGCTTGGTCAATCAGATTTACACCACGAGTTTTACTGACAAAGGGCATTGATCGGGAAGCGCGCAGGTTACACTCGATAACATTTACAACATCGTCCTTTACTAGATATTGAATGTTGTATGGACCACGGATGTTGAGCGCTTTCACGATACGTTGAGTACAGTCTTCAATATCTTTTTGCACCTCAACTTTTAATGCCTGAGGTGGAATTGTCATGGTTGCATCTCCACTATGAACACCAGCATTTTCTACGTGTTCCATAATTGCACCAATTAACACGCTATCACCGTCACAAACTCCGTCAACTTCAACTTCTTTGGCACCGGTTATGAATTTGCTGATGACCACTGGATGGTCATGAGAAACTTTGGCGGCAAGTTTTAGAAAATTCTCAAGTGACGCCTCGTCGTAGGCTACACGCATAGCACTACCAGAGAGGACATAGCTAGGGCGGACAAGAACTGGGAACCCGATTTTTTCTGCAAATAGTTTAGCATCATCAATGGATACAAGTTTACTCCAAGAGGGCTGGCTAATGCCTAACTTGTCGAGCAGGGCACTAAATTTGCTGCGGTCTTCAGCTACGTCGACATCTTGTGCTGATGTACCAAGAATTTTGGCGCCTGATTCCGTCAGTTTCACAGATAAATTGTTCGGAATTTGTCCACCTACACTTGTAATAATGCCAAGTGGGTTTTCTTTGTCATAAATATCCATAATACGTTCATTTGTTAACTCTTCAAAATACAGTTTATCCGACACATCATAGTCGGTGCTTACAGTTTCAGGGTTATAGTTTATCATAATAGCTTCTTTTATGCCGTTTTTCTTTAATGCCCATACCGTATTTACACCGCACCAGTCGAATTCAACGCTCGACCCAATACGGAAAACACCGGCACCAAGCACAATAACTTTGCTTGTGTTAACAGAGAGGACAATGTCGTCTTCATCGCCACCGTAAGTCATATAGAGATAGTTAGTTTTTGCCGGATATTCAGCAGCCAATGTATCGATTTGTTTTACTGATGGGACTATTTTGGTGTCTTTACGGAATTTACGGATAGTTGCCTCATCTGTGCATTGACAAACAGCTATTTGTTCATCTGAGAAGCCCATACGTTTAGCCTCTCGGATAATTTCAACAGCTTTGGATCCACCAAGATTTAGTTTACGCAGTTTGTCTTCCATATTGAGCATGTTTTTAATTTTGTTCAAAAAGAATGGGTCAATACCACTTAGGCGATAAATTTCAGCCACGCTTAAACCCATGCGCAGAGCTTTGCTTATTTTGTAGAGACGTTCATCTGTCGGATTTGCCAATTCGTCACGGATATGTTCTTCTGATTCAGGCTCAGAATCTTCAGGATTGCAAACTAGACCAATTTTATCTACATCAAGCATACGTACCGCTTTTTGTAAAGCTTCTTCAAAACAGCGACCAATTGCCATAACTTCGCCTACACTACGCATTTGTGGTCCGACATGGCGATCAGCGTTCTTGAATTTTTGGAGGTCCCAACGGGGAATTTTAATGGTAATGTAGTCAAGGGCTGGTTCGAAGCAGGCGGTTGTCACTTCAGTTACTTTGTTAATTAATTCAGGCAGCAAATAACCGAGAGTTAATTTAGTTGCAATGTAAGCCAGTGGGTAACCTGTGACTTTGCTAGCAAGGGCACTGCTTCTTGACATTCGTGAGTTTACTTCGATAACACGACATTCTTCTGATTGGGTATTCAATGCCCACTGTATATTGCATTCACCAACTATGCCCAAGTGGCGAATTGCGTTTATGGATATTTGACGTATTTTGTGGTATTCACGGTTAGTCATAGTTTGTGATGGAGCAACAACAATACTATCACCTGTGTGAACACCCATTGGGTCAAAATTTTCCATGTTACAGACTGTTAAACAATTGTCAGCGTAGTCTCGCATGACCTCGTATTCGATTTCTTTCCAGTGTCCAACATACTTCTCAATTAGCACTTGGTGGATACGACTCTGTGCGATGCCTCTTGTGACGGTTTCTTTGAGTTCATCAACATTGTAGGCAACGCCACTACCTTTACCACCTAAAGTGTAGGCCACACGAACGATGACGGGATAACCGATTTCTTCTGCGATTTTCATAGCGACATCTACACTTGTTGCAGACATACTTTCTAGAGGTGGAACGTTGGCTTCAAGCATTGCCTGACGGAAACGTTCTCTGTCTCCAGTGTTTTCAATGGCAGATATGGGGGTGCCTAGAACTTTAACGTTGTACCTGTCAAGAATACCTGTTTTGGCAAGCTCAATACCACAGTTGAGTGCAGTTTGACCACCGAAGCCTAGTAGAATGCCGTCTGGGCGTTCTTTTGCTATGACTTTTTCTACAAATTCAGGGGTAACTGGGAGAAGATACACTTTGCCTGAAAGCCGTGGGTCGGTTTGGATTGTTGCAATGTTGGGGTTAATGAGAACAGTTTCTATACCTTCCTCATGTAGAGCTTTTAGACATTGGCTTCCGCTGTAATCGAATTCGGCGGCTTCACCGATTTTAATTGCTCCACTTCCAAGGACAAGAACTTTATGTATCCAATCAAATTTTGGCATTTATTTTGCCTCCATTGTTTTCTTGAATTTATCAAACAGCATGTCAGTATCATGTGGTCCAGGTGAGGCTTCAGGATGCCATTGTACAGCAAAGACAGGTTTAGATTTATGTTTTATTCCTTCGACTGTTTTATCGTTAGGGTTTATAAACCAAGGTTCGAGTGGTGTTTGTTTTAGAGTTTCCATGTTTATTGCGTAATTGTGGTTTTGTATAGTGATATAACAGCGTGTACTGGTCAAATCGAGAGCTGGCTGGTTTTGGGATCTGTGACCAAATTTAAGTTTGTATGTATCTGCACCAAAGGCTAAGGCCAATATTTGAGTACCTAAACAGATACCCATTAATGGAATTTTTTCGGCTAACACTCGAACAGCTTCGATGGTTTTTGTGTTACGTTTAGGGTCACCAGGTCCGTTACTGACAAGAACGCCGTCAGGATTGTAAGAGAGAATTTCATCAGCTGAGGTGTCATAGGGTACACGAATAACATTTATCCCCCGTTTGAGCAGGCATCGGATAATGCTGAATTTAACTCCGCAGTCGATTAAAACAACTGTTAGTTTACCGTCAACATTGTATTTGCATAGTTTTTTAATTGAAACTTCTTTTACTAGGTCAGTCTGGTTAGGGTCAACAATGTCAGAACATTCTTTCAAAAGAGTTTCAAGATCAGGCTCTTCATTTGAGTCAAAAACTTGTAACATACCAAGCATGACACCGTGGGTTCGCAGTTTTTTAGTTAAACGTCTTGTGTCTATACCATAAATACCAGGGACACCTTCATCATATAACCATTTATCAAGAGTACGCACAGATGCCCAATGATATGGTTCAAGACACAGCTCATGTATAACTAAACCTTGAGCTTGAATATGATCTGACTCAAAGTAACGAGGTAGCCCACCAGATAATTCGTCTATTTCATCTGATGGAACTCCATAATTACCTATAAGAGGGTAAGTAAGAGCTAAAAATTGCCCTCTGTACGAAGTATCAGTTAAAGATTCAGTGTACCCAACCATTGAAGTAGAAAAAACCACTTCACCACTTATTTTACCTGTGGCACCAAAACCTTTCCCGATAAATGACGTACCGTCCTTAAGAAGCAGAACTGCTTTTTTACTTTTATCTAACATATTATGTTGTGACTCCAAAGCTTGATCTACCTAAGTTTCAATTTGTATCTTATCTTTACTGTGAAGAGTACGAACCTACAAGGGCATCCAATATGCTTGATGCATCCGAAAGCGCAGTTTTAAGACTTAAAACTGCCTTCTCAGCTTCCAGACGACTTTTAAACTTTTCTTTTAAGACCCTCTCAACCTCAACGGG
Source organism: Nitrososphaerota archaeon (assembly GCA_031282985.1). GTDB lineage: Archaea > Thermoproteota > Bathyarchaeia > Bathyarchaeales > Bathycorpusculaceae > Bathycorpusculum. The sequence goes on from JAITCR010000112.1 coordinate 14,205, forward strand.
CGAAGGCCCACCTTGAACTTTGTAGGCTTCCACAATTTTACGCGGATTTGTACATCCAACTATATCTTCCAATTCGACAATTAACTCTAAACTGGCACTATCTTTAGCAGTTTTTTGTAACAATTGAGGAGTCACATTCAACAGTGTTTGTTTAGAGTCAATTAATACTTTAACAAGTGCCCCAACAACCTTGTGAGCAGTACGAAAAGCCACACCATACTTACGCACCAACACATTTGCCAACTCAGTCGCACCAACAAAACCCATCGCAGCCTTCGTTTTGATGTCACTAAAAACTTTGATGTTAGGAACTAATTGAGCAAAAATAACTAAGGACACATTAAGATTATCTGTTACTGCCCAAAGTTTAGGAGTCATTTCTTGAAAATCAAGATTATAAGTTGTAGGCAAGCTTTTTATCGCCGCTACTACTGCAACATAATCACCAAGTACATAACTGGCCCTTGCACGAATAACTTCAAGACATTCAGGATTTTTTTTCTGGGGCATAATGCTACTAGTTGAAGTAAATTCATCAGGCAATTCAACTGTGCCAAACTCTGCACTACTCCATATTATTAAATCTTCAGCGAAACGGCTCAAGTTTACAGCAGTTAAAGATAAAGCAGCAATTGTTTCAATTATAAAGTCTCGACTGCCTACGGCATCAATAGAGTTCTCTAAAACATCGTCAAACCCTAAGAGCACTGATGTGCGTTTGCGATTCAATGGGAAACTTGTTGTTGCTAATGCTCCTGCACCGAGAGGTGAAAGATTAACACGTTTGTATGCGCTTTGCAAACGCTGCAGGTCACGTTCTAAAGCGTCATACTGTGAGACAAGATAATGAGCATAAGTTACAGGTTGAGCAGCCTGCAGATGAGTGTATTCAAGAATTATTGTATCTAAATGTTTAGCTGCTGTGTCAAGCAAACTCTGTTGCATGTCCAAAATTTTCTGCATAATAGATAGCAATTCATTGCGCAAGGTCATACGGATAGCTGTTGTTACTTGGTCGTTTCGACTTTTTGCAATGTGCATGTTACCGCCAATCTCTGGACCTGTCTGTGCCAGAATTGCTTCTTCAACTGCCATGTGTACGTCTTCTGCAGCTGGGTCAAGGGTAGATGCAGAAAGAGATGCAATAGCTGTAAGAATTTTTGCGCCAAGTTGCCATTGGATGATTTTTTGTTCCATAACCATAGCTATGTGAGCTTTATTTATGGCTAAAACGGCTTCTATTAAGCGGGCATCGTCTTTCCTTGAAGAGGTAAAATGAGCAACACTATCTCGAACATTGCCGAGCCGTCCTCCATGCAACATTTTAGACGTTTCTCATACCTCCTCAGTTTTTATTTTGTGTTTTATTTTGTAGTCTTTGAGGTTTTCGGTTCCTTTGACGCTTTTAGTGCATTGTACATCTTTGTTTGCATACCCCAGAGTTCGATAAAGCCTTTTGAGTATGCTTGGTTAAAGTTTGTTTTAATGTTATAGTTTGCTAAGTTTTTGTCGTAGAGTGAATTTGGCGAACTGCGTCCAACTACTTGCATACTACCCTTGTAGAGTTTAAGCTTAACTTCACCGTTAACGTTTTCTTGTGAACGGTTAATGAATGCGTCAAGGTCATCTTTTAAGGGGTCAACCCATAAACCTGCGTAGACGAGAAAAACCCATTGGTCATCAATTGACTGTTTAAATAGATTTTCATGTCGAGTCATAACCATTTTTTCGAGGTCTTTATGAGCTTCCAAAATGACAAGTGCTGCTGGACACTCATAAACTTCACGAGATTTTAAGCCGACAATACGATCTTCTATATGGTCTATTCTTCCCACACCATTCCGTCCAGCAATCTTGTTTACTTCTACTATAAGCTCAAGTGGCTTCATTGATTTGCCGTTAATAGCAACTGGAACACCTTTCTCAAAAATAATTGTCAGGTATTCAGGTTTATCTGGAGCATTTTCGGATGCAGTTGTCCATTCATATGCATCAGCAGGGGGTTCGACACTAGCATCTTCAAGCAGACCACATTCAATAGCTCTACCCCAAACACTGGCATCTATACTGTACTTAGTTGCATTAACTGAAAGTGGTATGCCTTTAACTTCGGCGTATGTCACCTCTTCTTCACGAGTCATACCCCATTCACGTATGGGAGCTAATACTTTCATTTCAGGTGCTAAACTACCAAGTGTGATATCAAAACGGACTTGGTCATTTCCACGTCCTGTACAACCGTGTGCAAGACCAGTTGCACCTTCTTGCTTACCAATTTCGACCATTTTTTTTGCAATTAATGGCCTAGATAAACTTGTACTAATTGGGTATTTACCTTCGTAAAGTGCATTGGCTTTTATAGCTGGGAAAATGTAATCTTTTGCAAATTCATTCTTAGCGTCGATTGAAAAGTGTTTTAAAACGCCAAGTTTTTTGGCTTTTTCTTCCGCACTTAACAGGTCTTCACCTTGACCTACATCAACTGTGACAGTGATTACTTGGGCATCATATTTTTCTTGGAGATACTTAATTAGCACAGATGTGTCTAATCCGCCACTATATGCAAGCACAATTTTCTCAGTTATTGTTTATTCCCTCTTTTATGAGTTAAATTATTCTCTCATACCCTTGAGAGCTGTATTTTTAAACCTTATGACTTCTTTGTTACATAAGAATCTTTAAATGTACTATTTGATACACTCGTATTTTGTTATGACGATAGCTCAAAATGTGCGGAATTATTTACGAAATAAACCATATCTGCTTGAAGCTTTAGAGAAAAATATAGTTAACCTAAGTGAGCTATCACGACAGATCCAAAGTGAACTAAAAACTGACAACACAAATGCCGTAAAAGCTGCTCTGCGACGCTTCTCAGGAGAACTACAAAAACACAAACAGAAAAGGGAAGAAAAAGTTCTTGCCTTACTGAAACGTAGCAACATAGCAGTTTACGACCACAAGAGTGTCATGATAACTTCAAAAGAAATCCAGTCCAAAAACAGCATGAAAGTTGACTTGCCAGGAAAATATGTATACCTATTAGATAAGGCGGACTTGCCTGAACGTATAAACACACTCATTAAACATGAAAACTGCACAATGATTGTTGTTCATTCACCAGAAGAATTAGAAGCAACACCAGGTGTTGTCGCGTTTCTTACAACTCTACTAGCAGAACAAAGCGTTAACATGATTGAATTTATTTCATGCTGGACCGAAACAATCATCGTTGTAGAAAAAAAAGACAGCCTAAAAACCTATGAAGTTCTCTCAAACATTGTAGGTTAACTAGTATAAGCAACAAAATTAATAATATTCATAACACTGTTAAAGTTTCTATCCAGAGTGAAAATAAGATGACAGCAAAACAAGTGACAGCAAAAGCGCCAGCAACAAGTGCCAACCTTGGTCCAGGTTTTGATGTTTTTGGTATAGCTCTTGAGCAACCAAACGACAAAGTAACCCTATCAGCCACAGCCATCAAACAAGGAATAAAAATTCAAATAAGTGGCATGGGAGCAAAAACAATCTCGCTTACACCTGAAAAAAACACTGCAGGCCTCGTAGCAAAAACAATGATAAAAGATTTCAAAATAAAAAGTGGTTTACAAATTCATGTAGAGAAAGGTGTTTTTCCAGGAAAAGGTTTAGGAAGTAGCGCCGCTTCAGCAGCTGCAGTAGCCTTTGGCATAAATGCCATGTTTGACTTAGGTTTAAACGTCAAACAATTAATTGAGTATGCAGCAAAAGGTGAAGTAGCCTCTGCTGGTTCTGAACATGCAGACAATGTGTCAGCAGCAGTGTGTGGGAACTTTGTACTTATCCGTTCTTATAATCCATTAGAAATAATCAATTTAGAGTGCCCTAAAGATATGGAATTGGCGGTAGCTATGCCAAAAATGATTACCCCGCCAAACAAAACTGAGAAAGCCCGAGCAGTTATACCCAAACTTGTACCTTTAGAGAAGCATGTTCATAACTTAGGTAAAGCAGCAGCTATGGCAGCGGGTTTTGCCATGGGTGATGTGGAGATTATTGGGAGATCTATGGTTGATGATGTTATTGAACCAGCAAGGGTCGCGTTAATTCCAGGTTATAGTAAAGTTAAGGAGAACGCGTTAAACGCTGGGGCTTTAGGTGTAACGATAAGTGGTGCCGGACCAACTATGATAGCTATCGTAAATAGGAAAACAGGAAATACGGTCAAAGTTGCAGCGGCAATGTGTGAAGGCTTCCGGTCAGCAGGTTATGATGCTAATGCTTTTGCAACAAAGCCCGGTAAAGGCGCATGTATAGTGGAGATGGAAAAATGAGTTATCAAGAATGTATAAATTGTCATGAAAAATATGGTATAGATGAAATAGTTTATTTCTGTAAAAAATGTGGAGATATTCTTGAAATAAAAATAAACATGGAAAAAATAGTGGAAACTGTTAAAAATAAAAACTATATGAAGACCACGTTGTCAGTTTGGCGTTACCGCGAGTTTATGCCAATTCATGAAACAACAAATGTGGTCACTTTAAACGAAGGAGGAACAGGTTTACATCGTTCTGAACGTTTAGGTGAAGCTTTAGGACTTACCGATTTATGGATTAAAAATGAAGGAGAGAACCCAACAGGCAGTTTCAAAGATAGAGGCATGACTGTTGGAGTAACTAAAGCTGTTGAGCTTGGCGCAAGACATGTCATCTGTGCATCTACAGGCAACACAAGCGCCAGTCTAGCTGCTTATGCGGCCCGTGCAGGCATACGTTGTACTGTTTTAATTCCTTCAGGTAAAATTGCTTATGGTAAACTGTCACAGGCAATGATACATGGAGCTAAAGTTTTACAAGTTCGAGGTAATTTTGATGAATCCTTAGAATTTGTGCTAAAACTTGCTGAAAAACATAGAAGCATATACTTGCTTAACTCAATTAATCCGTTTCGTATTGAGGGACAAAAATCGTTAGGTTATGAAATTTGTGAACAATTAGAGCATAATGCACCAGATCGTTTGATAGTACCTGTCGGTAACGCGGGAAACATAAGTGCCATATGGAAAGGCTTTAGCGAATTTTACAAGTTGGGATTAATAACAAAGTTGCCCAAGATGACTGGAATTCAAGCGGTGGGTTCAGCCCCCATTGCCAAAGCCATAAAAAGTCATAGTAACAAAATTGTGCCCGTTGCTGAACCTGAAACTGTTGCTACAGCAATTCGTATTGGTGCACCAGTCAGTTGGAAGAAAGCTATCAATGCTGTCAATGAATCGCATGGAACAGCAGAAACTGTTACAGACGAAGAAATTCTTGATACTCAAAAATTACTTGCACAAGTTGAAGGTATATTTGTGGAACCTGCAAGTGCCTCTTCAATTGCTGGTCTTAAGAAACTTGTCCGTAATGGTGTAATTAATAAAAATGAGCGAATTGTTTGTGTTACTACTGGTCATGGTTTGAAAGATCCAGACACTGCGGTCAAAATGTGTGAAAAACCCATTGAAGTTGATGCGGAAATGTCAGCTATAGAAAACGCTTTAGGTATTAAGTCAAAATAGTGTGATGCAGAGGCGAAAATGGTATGAGAATTATTTTAGTTGGTTATGGCATTGTTGGCAAGGGTGTAACAACGATACTTGCCAAGAGACACTTGGAAAGGATTGTGAATTACGGGTTTAACCCTAAAGTTGTTGCCATCGCTGATATTGATGGGGCAGTTATTAATCATAAAGGTTTTAGCCCTGAAAAGCTTGAAGAGTTTAAACAAAAAGGCTACCCCATTTCTGCTGATGTTGAGTTCGGTCATCAAGGCATGAGTGCTCTTGAAGTTATCGAGAATGTTGAGGCAGAGGTTGTTGTTGAAGTAACTCCGGTTAATATTAAAAATGCTGAGCCGGCACTTTCACATATTACTAAGGCTTTCAAAACTGGTAAACATGTCGTTACAACCAATAAGGGGCCGCTTGCGTTAGCTATGCCGGCTTTGACGGAGCTTGCAGATTATAATAATGCGTTTTTGCGGTTCAGTGGCACAGTTGGTGGAGGAACACCTATGTTGGAATTTGCCAAACGTTGTCTTGCAGGGGATAGAATTCTTAGATTACAAGGTATTCTGAATGGTACGACTAATTACATTTTATCTGAAATGGGACAAAGTAGTATTTCATTTCATGAGGCGTTAACAAATGCGCAGAAGCTGGGTTATGCGGAAAGAGAGCCATCTATGGATATTGATGGATTTGATACTGCCTGTAAAGTTGTTATCTTGTCTAATTGGGTTATGGGCAAGAAGGTAACTTTGAGAGATGTTGACATTACAGGTATTCGTGACATAACACTTGAGACGCTTAAAGATGCCGTGAAAAGAAACAGCACCATTAAACTCATAGGTACAGTGGATAACAATGAAGTTTCAGTTAAACCGTTAGAAATTCCGTGGGCAAACCCACTATGTGTCAGCGGAGTTCTCAACGCGGTTACTTTCCAAACGGAATACTCTGCAGATCAAACTTTAATTGGTCGGGGCGCAGGCGGAGTTGAAACAGCAAATGCTGTTTTAAGAGATCTTTTAGACATAAGACATAAGTTGGCCTCAAAACTATTATCTTAAAAAGAGCTGAAAAAATAGCATGAAAAAGGTAATAATGAAATTTGGCGGAACCAGCGTTGGTACAGGTGAAAACATACGCCAAGTGTCTGGTATAGTTTCACAATACTCCAAAGAATACCGAGTTACTGTTGTAGTTTCAGCTTTGGCAGGAGTTACAAATAAACTCTTAGAAGTCGCCTGTCAAGCAAAGAAAGGCGACGAAAAACTGGTTAAAAACTTCACTGGTGAGTTATTGCAGAAACACAAAGAAGCAGTTGTATCTGCAATTGTAAGTGACCCTTTACAGAAAGAAGTTAATCAGATAATAGAAAAAATAGTAGCTGAGCTTGAAAAAGTTTTAACAGGAATATGCTATGTAGGCGAGTTAACAGCTAAATCGAAAGATTACGTGGTTTCCTTTGGTGAACGGTTATCAGCACCAATTGTTTGGGGTGCAATACAGGATCGTAATCTTGAAACTCAATGTTTCACAGGTAAAGAGGTAGGTATTGTAACGGATTCTAATTTTGGTGAAGCAGACCCTTTAATGAATTTCACCATGCACCTAGTACATGAAAAACTTTGTCCACTTTTAGAAAAAGGAGTAATCCCAGTAGTTACAGGCTTTATTGCTGCAAACCAAGACGGAGTTGTAACCACCGTTGGACGGGGAGGTAGCGACTATACTGCAACCATTCTAGGCGTTGCATTAAAAGCTGACGAAGTTTGGATATGGACAGATGTTGACGGAATTATGACCACAGACCCAAAAATTGTTTCCACAGCAAAACTGTTACCACAACTCAGCTATCAAGAAGCAGCTGAAATGGCAATTTTTGGCGCAAAAGCTATGCATCCACGCGCTTTAGGACCCGTAAGCAAAGAAAACATTCCAGTTAGAATACGCAACTCTTTCCACCAAGAAAATCAAGGCACACTAATCACAAAAGAACCAGTCGCAGACACAAAAAAAATCGTAAAAGCAGTAGCTATAATAAAAGATGTCGCCATGCTTAACGTTAATGGCGCAGCAATGGTTGGTGCACCCGGTAGCTATGCAAAAGTTTTCGAGGTACTTGGCAGAAACAACATCAATGTCATGATGATATCTACAGCTGCCTCGGAAGCAAACATTTCAATGATAATCAAACGCGGCATGCTTAGCAGAGCAATAAGCAACCTCGAAATTGCCCTTTTAGAGAAAGAAGGATTAGTTAACGAAATAACAGCTGAAGATGATGTCGTCGTAATCGCAGTTATGGGCGCTCACATGAAAGGCACATTAGGTTTAGCATCAAAAATTTTTGACATAGCAGCCAAGAAAGGTATAAACATCCGCATGATTGCTCAAAGCAGTTCAGAGCTAAACATCAGCTTTGTCGTTAAAGAAAAAGACGGCACAGAAGTTGTCAGAGCAATACATGAAGAATTCAGCCTTAGTAAAGCATAAACAAACCCCTTTCTAATTTTTATTTACAACTGTTTTAACATCCCTAAAATTCGAAAAAGAGTAACTATGTCAGAATAACACAGTAGACCTGTTCGGAAACTAAATATGTTGTGTTGTTGTTTTAAAGTTTAGGTTAAGAAAAATGTGTTGCATTTTTGATGATAAAATATGATAAATAACAGAGAACAGATTGCTTGTCTTAGGGAAAGCGAGAAACAAGAACATTTGGCATAAAAAACTTACATTTGATTTTATACTAGATCCTGTTCACATTAATATTGCGTCGTAGATTAGCGCCATTATAATCACTCCTGCGCAGATTATATCCAATTTATCATACCGTGCGAATACTCTGCGAAAGCATTTGATACGCAAGAAAAA
>JAITCR010000166.1 GCA_031282985.1 Nitrososphaerota archaeon
CAGCCAAAGCAGACATACCAAATGCTATCTTGGAAAAAGAGTCTACATCATAATAACCCAAGAAGAAGGAACAAACAAAGAATAACTAACAAACACACAGATGAGCTAAACACACACAAATAGTGCATATAAGATGAGTAGTGAAGGAGTAACAACAAATTTTAGAACAAATACAGGTTGATGTTTCACTACATCAGAGAGTAATGGTCAATATTGTGCTTAAATACGTGTTTTATGCCAATAAATTTAAGTTTTTAAAAGCTAAATTGTTTTGATTTGAAGTGTTGCTTACATGGTATTTGATGTAGAAGAACTTGAAAAGTTTCGGTCGTCAGGAAAAATTTTGTGTGAAGCCAGAGAAGAGATGAGGAGTTATGTTAAGGCAAATATGCAAGTAATAGATGTGTGTGAGAAAGCAGAGACGTTAATTCGTGAAAAAGGCGGAATTCCAGCGTTTCCCTGCAATGTTAGCATAAATGAGGTGGCTGCACATTACACTTCGCCTCCAGAGGATAAAAGTGTAATACCTGAAGGTTCAACTGTTAAAGTTGATATAGGCGTACAAATTGACGGGTATGTAACAGACACGGCATTTACAGTATCATTTAATTCAGAAGGCAGAAGCATGACTGCAACAGCTGAACACGCATTAAAAGCAGTGATAGAAAGCATTCATAATGACATGTCAATTGGCCGCATTGGAGGCATAATTGAAACAGCTATTAAAAATCAAGGCTTTAAACCAATAAGCAACCTTTCAGGACATTCCGTAGGCAGATACCTAATTCACGCAGGAATAAGCATACCAAATGTCGCCACGTTAGCTACAAACAAGGTACATACCGGAGAAGTTTTTGCAGTTGAACCATTCGTCACCCAACCAGATGCCATCGCTCGTGTTGATGATAGCCCGCAAAACACTATTTTTCGTCTTGTCCGTGCAAAATCAGTTAGAACGGTTTATGCCAAACAAATGTTAAAACATATAGAAACACATTTCAAAACACTACCCTTTGCAGAACGCTGGCTAATAGGTGTTGTACCACAAAATCAACAGGATGAAGCCTTTAAAGAGCTTTTGAAACAAAAAATTATAACAAGCTACCCAGTGTTTATTGAAGCAAGCAAAAAACCAGTTGCACAAGCAGAACATACACTTTTAATAAAAGAAAATGGATGCGAAGTTTTAACATAAAAATTAAAAGAAAGAAAAGAAACTATATGGCGTAGATTTTTCCTGTTTCTTTTATTTCCTTATAGACACCGGTAATCATTTGTTTTTGTTCAGAGCATTTTTGGCATACGTCAAGTTCTTTGAAGACGAAATCGCCACGTTGGAATTCACGAGTTGTTTTTGTGCCACAGTTTTTGCATTCAATGATTGTCATCATTTTTGGTGCATCATTTTTCAGTGTAGCGGCGTTTCGTCTAGTTTGGTAAAGAACAACACCTGATAGTGTTAATGCAAATGCACCAATTATTATGAGAAATCCTGCTACAATGGCTTCATCTAAAATGTAGTAGGCATAAACAGCGCTAAATAAGGTTACAATAGATAGCCCCAGCACTATTAGTACGATGAACATTAGGTATAATGAAATTTTGTTTGCAGATGATTGTTGTTGATTGCTTTGCGTCATATTTTTCCCTCGCTTATTGTCCTATTCCTATGCTGTTACCGACACCAAAAATAAGTATGGTATCGCCTTCTTTAGTGCGTTCCAATACTAATTCGCGTACACGTTCAATTGCCTTATCAGCAGCATCATGAATTTCTTTGCGCATTGGTGCAACAGCATCACCTATGTCTTCTTTGATAATGACTGCGTTTATTGGAATCTTGTATTTAACAAGTTTTTCTTCAATCTTGAAAGCGTCAACACCTGGACCACCAATTGCAGAACCAACACCTTCAGCTATGTCGCCAACAGTTTCGCCTTCAAGTTTTAATCCTGCATCAATCATGACAAGCATTGCAATTTTGCCCTCGTTTTCTTCAATAACGGCCTCTATAGCATCCCCAGGTTTACCAACATTTCCACCCGGCCCCTCAGCCTTCATTACCAAAGCTGTACGGCCTTCAAAGGGTACTGTTGCAACAACGCAGTCTTTGTAAACTTTATGTGCTTCATATCCATGCATTAATTTTCCGGCAATCAGCGGACCAACACTATCTCCTATCGGTTGACCAAATGAAAAAGCAGTTAATGCCGCTGAGAACGCTTCTGCCTCTTTCATAACCAGTGGCAGAACCATTTGTAATTGCATAATTACATAAAGACTCATAGTCTTTTTTCCTTGAATATAGTAATGACGTACCACTTTATAGAGATAAGTTAACGCCATTGCAGCTTCAAGAGTATTTTCCATGTTATGTAGCTGCACATCATCACATTGTGGGGCCATAAGTCTTACTTCATCTAGTAAACGCTGGTCACGTACTTCAAGAATGTGATCAAGCTTTGCAACTATACCCGCAGGGTCCATACTCTGTGGACCAATTGTGAAATAATCTAGACATCTATCAACACGTGACGAAATATCCACAGTTGGCTTACCTGCTTCTTTCAAAGTTTCAATAGCAGTTTTACGCCCTTCATCTTTGATGAACCTAAGCTTATGCAAACTGCTCTCTACATCTCTTATCATCATACGTGACTGAATTCTTTGACCATAAAAAATCATTACAAAAAACAGGGCCATAGAAAACAAACCTATATAAGATGTCCAACCACCATCACCACCAAGTTGGTTAGTATAAATAGGAGCATTTGAAACTAATAGAGTTATCGCATCACTTATAGGAATTAAAGTCACGTTTTACACCACTTCTCAAAAAAACTACGACCACTCAGTTATAAAGATATGCCAAATACACCATAAATTTACTTAAACCCAACCAAGCAGACAATCAAGTAGTCCAATTTCACGTAACCAAAAACAACAACAATACAAAGAAACAAAAAACAGACAGACCGAAACTCAGAACATATAGCAGTTTGACTTTTTGAAAGTGTTAACTATGTAACGTATTTATGTTGGAGTGGGGTGTAAGGTGTTGATTTTACCATGTTTTGTACGAAGTGTGGCAGTGAAAGCGCCTACAAGTCAGGTTTTGTCAAAGGTGAACAACGCTACAGGTGCAAGGGGTGTGGTAGACAATTCGTGCCCACAAAACACCACGGAAAAACCCAAACCGAAAAACTAGCCGCCATCCTGCTATACATAAACGGCTTATCCTTGCGCACAATTGCACGATTAATGCACGTAACAGCCACAGCCGTTCTAAAATGGGTCAAACAATACGCCCTTGAGAACTACAAGAAAGCGTCTTCGGCGCAAATTAACTATAATCACCAATTTGCATAATCATAACCATCATCCCACTCACCATAAACCAAATCACCACCCTCATCAGACCTAGTTACACCCACAAGACCCACAGCATAACCACATTCAGACAACAAATAACCTCTCTCTTTAGCTTAACAAACACTTTTTCACGACCAAGAGAAGCGAGCACTTTCTGAAACTTACCAGCTGTACACCTAAAATACAAACCATAACACCGAACCAACTTGAGATTCTCATCAGGAATAAACCAAACCAAACGATCAATAAACCCAAAAACATGCAACACCACAAACCACTTAACCTTATGCTCACCCACAAACCAAAAAATCACCATATTTATCCCCACATTAAACACAGAAACACAAAAACACCACAACAGCCGGACACCTCAAATAACGCCCAACATAACCAACAATATGCCGAAGCTCAAACACACAACGCTTAGCACACACATAAAAACCATCCCCATGCTCCCTAAACAACCCATCAATTAAACAGCCATTC
>JAITCR010000172.1 GCA_031282985.1 Nitrososphaerota archaeon
GTTGGGAGGCTTATGCTGAACTTATTCCACCTGAGTTTTTAGTGCAGACTAAAGCGCAGACTTATGGTGTTGAGTGGAATAATTTTAGGCAACGCCATTGGTTTGGTCGTTTTCGTAGAGAGACATGTATCGTTCGTGTTGTAAGCAAATGGTCGATCTCACCATGTCGCTATTTGCTCCAGCCTGTGTCAAAACTAATTTTTACTAACCTCAATACGCTATACCCAGTGTGTGTTGTTTTATTATACACTGCATATTGTGGTTTAACGAGTTAGACTTTGACTTTTGACACAGTCTGGCTCGCTTCAGAGTAAACGGAACACCCGGCATGATTGCGTCATTCTTAACTTAACTCTCTCTGATTTTTAAAGTTTAAATTTTGTTGGCATTAAGCAAAATCGTTATCTCTAACAAAGTTACACAACAATGTGTACTGGAGAAATAAATTGGTGCCAAAAAACTACAATTATGACGATGCAGGAGTAAATCGTAGACAGAGAGTAGAATCAAAAAAACAACTTAGCATGCTACAAGAAACCTACAAACAAAGCCTTTTTGGTTCAGTTTTAAAACTGCCGTATGGAAATATTTTCCCCGCAGGACAAAATATGTATCTTGATCTTGTCATTGAGGGTGTAGGTACAAAGGTTCTGATTGCGCAGTTAATTAAAAAATATGATACTATTGGTGTAGATGCAGTTGCTATGGCAGTAAATGATGTTATACGTTCAGGAGCAAAACCCCTTGCAATTGCCGACAATATTCATGCCCAAGAAAGTAACCCAGAGTTAGTTAAAGAATGGTTAACTGGTGTTGCAAAAGGCGCGATCGAGTCAGATTGTCCAGTCACTGGCGGAGAAATTGGTGATGTAGCAGAAATAATAAACGGGCTAAGCCAAAATGCAGGTTTTGATATGATTGTAGCATCCGTTGGTACAGTAGACAAAAAAGGCATTGTCACTGGTGAAAACATTAATCCTGGTGATCCAATTATCGGGCTTGCTAGCAGCGGTTTGCACAGTAACGGCATTACACTTGCTCGCAAAATTCTTTTCAAACAATGGGGTGGAAAATTTGAACCAACTGACATCCCCGACGGTTTAAATCGTGAAATAGGTATAGAAGTGCTCGAACCAACAAAAATCTACGTTAAACCCCTTCTCAAACTGGCTTCTAAAGTAAAAATCAAGGCAGCTGTACATATTACAGGTGACGCATACACAAAATTTAACAACCTCACTTACGCTTCACCCGGTATTGGTTTTAAATTTGATCATTTCCATCCGCAACCAATTTTTGCTTTAATGCAAAAAACTGCTATTGAATTAGGGTACTTTATTTCAGATGAAGAAATGTTCAAAACTTTTAACATGGGTTGGGGTTTTGGTATCATAGTAGATAAAGAAGACATTGATACAGCAATAGGTACTCTTTATCAAACTGGGGTTGAAACTGACGTTATTGGGGAAATCACAAATAAACAGACAGTTGAAGTTGTTCATAATGGTAAACGGATGATTTTAACCTAAATATTTGCTTTTATTTTGATGAAAGTGTTTAAATCTTTTATATTCTCAATTAAACTCATGAGATACGTTGCTAAAATAGAAGTAAGTCTAAAGTCTGGGCACGGTAATCCTGAAGGTGAAACCGCTGCTCACTTGTTAAAAGAACTTGGTTATCAAGTTGAAAAAGTGGATGTAAGCAAAGCATATACTGTCACACTTAATGCCTGTTCATCAGCTGAAGCAAAGGTAACAGCTGAAGAAATGAGTAAACGTCTACTTGCAAATCCAACCAAAGACAATTACACCATAAACGTCGTGGAACAATAATGACTTCTGCTCTCTATATACGAAGTGTTATGGCAAATAATGTTCTTGAAGTAGCATTAGCCAAAGCTACAGACACTGAACTTGTTGAGATTAACAGCAAACTTGCTTTGGGTCTAAGTTTTGACGAAATGAAAGTTGTGCAAACCTACTTTAAAAACGAAAACCGTAACCCTTCAGATGTAGAGCTTCAAATAATTAGCCAAACTTGGTCTGAGCATTGTTGTCACAAAACTTTCAGAGGCAAAATTTTCTTTGATGGAAAAGAAATAAACAGCCTGTTTAAAACTTACATTGCCAAAGTAACTAAAGAACTTAATGCTCCTTGGTGTTTTAGCGTTTTTGAAGACAACGCAGGTATCGTCAAATTTGACAAAGGCTATGGCATAGCCGCAAAAGTTGAAACTCATAATCACCCATCTGCTGTGGAACCATTCGGTGGCGCAGCAACCGGCGTTGGTGGAGTAATTCGAGATATTCTTGGTGTATGGGCTGATCCAATTGCATGTACTGATGTTTTGGGCTTTGGTCCCTTAGATTTCGATTACAACAAACTTCCGGCAGGAATTAAACATTCTAAATACGTCTACAGAGGCGTCACAGCAGGCATCAGTGCGTATGGCAATAATATGGGTATTCCAATAGTTAATGGTGCAATTTATTTTGACGAATCTTACACTGGTAATGTCACAGTTTTCTGTGGGTGTGTAGGTCTTTTGCCTCTTAATAAATACGTTAAGAATGCTCAAGCCGGTGACTGCATTGTTATGGCAGGTGGAAAAACAGGTCGAGATGGTATACACGGTGTCACTTTTGCCTCTGCTGAGTTGACCGAAAAATCTGAAGAAGTCAACCGTCCAGCCGTACAAATAGCTGACCCTATCGAAGAAGAAAAACTTAAACGTGCCATTATAATTATTCGCGACCGCCAATTAGCTTCTGCAACAACTGACCTTGGTGGCGGTGGTTTATCTTCTGGCGTAGGTGAAACAGCTGAACGGTATGGTTGTGGTGTAACGGTTGAGCTTTCAAAGGTTCCTTTAAAATATCAAGGGCTTGCTCCATGGGAAATTTATATTTCAGAATCGCAAGAACGCCAATTGTTTGCTGTTCCACCTGAAAACTTGGATGCAGTGTTGGCAATTTTTGAACAAGAAGAAGTAGAAACAGCTATAATTGGACAATTAACCAAGGAACGCCGACTAAAACTTATATACAAAAACATTCCCGTTGCAGACTTGGACATGGCCTTCTTATTTAACACTTACACCACCATAAAAACAGCCACCTTTAAACCTGCTGCATTTGTTGAGCCCGATTTTGTAGAACCAACAAACCTCACTCAAATTTTGTTACAACTGCTTGGAGCACCAAATATTGCAAGTAAAGAAAGCGTGGTTCGAACTTATGATCACGAAGTTAAAGGTAACACCGTACTCAAGCCTTTCCAAGGTAAATATGCTGGTCCTAATGATGCTGCAGTTTTAAAACCCCTTGAAAACTCGTGGAAAGGGCTTGCGATTTCCTGTGGTATGAATCCAAATTACGGCAAAATTGACTCCTATTGGATGGCCGCTTCAGCAATTGATGAGGCCATAAGAAACAATTTAGCTGTGGGTGGACGTAGAATCGCGTTACTTGATAATTTTACTTGGGGTAACCCAGAAAAAGCTGAACGCCTCGGTTCTTTGGTACGGGCATGCCAAGCCTGTTATGACATAGCAAAAGCGTATCGAACACCTTTTATCTCAGGTAAAGATAGCTTCTACAACGAATCCCCAACAGGTCCCGTAACACCAACGTTACTGATTACAGCAATAGGTGTTGTTCCAGATTTGCGTTCAACAGTTTCAATGGAACTTAAAACACCTGGAAATCTGCTTTACATTCTCGGCAACACTTACTCCGAAATGGGTGGATCAGAATACTATAAACTTAAAGGATACATTGGTTCAAGCGTACCCAAACTACAAACCTCCAAAGCACGCAAAAATTACTACAACTTCACTAAAGCTCTTGACCAAGGTATGGTAAAATCTTGTCATGACCTCTCCGAAGGCGGCTTGGCAGTTACAGCAGCTGAAATGGCCCTTGCAAGCAACATCGGCATGACCCTTGACCTCAAAGCAGTCCCCAACAAGGCAATCACACGAAATGATTTTATACTGTTCTCTGAATCAAACAGCCGTTTTTTAATTGAAGTATCACAAAAAGACCGCTATGACTTTGAAGCGTTAATGAAAAACAGTTGTGCCATGATTGGAGAAGTAATAGACACCAAAAAACTGCAAATTCACGGCCTAAACAACACCTTGATAGTTGACGCTGAACTTTCAGAATTACGTGCAGCATGGAAAAAAACTTTAAGCATGGAGGCCTAAAAACGAAAACTGAAGACATAAAAATTTGTGTTTTGCGTGTAGGCGGAACTAACTGTGACGCCGAAACAGCAAGGGCTTTTCAAGAACTTGGAGCACAAACGGAAATCAAACACATAAATGAGCTGATAAAACATGGCAATTTACTAGATTATAACATGCTTGTTCTCCCAGGTGGTTTCTCATTTGGTGATTATGTACGTTCCGGTGTAATCTTTGCACGTTCACTAAACGCAAAACTGGGTAAACAGATGAGCCAATTCATAGATGAAAGCCGTCCAATTCTTGGTATCTGTAATGGCTTCCAAATCCTGGTTGAATATGGACTACTGCCAGGATTTGAAGGTGCTGACCAATACTCACAAGCAACCCTGACAACAAATATCCCTCAGGGGTTCAAGTGTAAATGGGTCTACCTAAAAAACGAAAACAAAGGGAACTGCCTCTTTACAAACAAAATTTCCCAAAATAAGATTCTTAAAATTCCAATAGCCCACGGCGAGGGGCGTTTCCTATTTTCGGTTGAAAAAGAAAAACAGCTGCTGGAAAAACTAGTTGACAATGATATGCTTGTTTTCCGTTACTGTAACGAGGATGGTATATTAGCAAATGGCGTCTACCCAGCTAACCCCAATGGTGCATATCATGATATCGCAGGTATATGCAACAAAGACGGCACGATCTTTGGATTAATGCCCCACCCAGAACGCGCAATGTATTGGTGGCAAGAACCAGATTGGACAAATAAAACACACATAACCTCATACGGCGACGGTAAGCTTATCTTCGAAAACATCATTAGCAACATAAGTAAGAAACAATAACGTGCCTTTTTAAAATAGGCGTTATTTCTATAGGTAGCCTCCGGAAACCTCTTAACTATCAAGGGTATAATGTGTAGTAAAGGTGTAGTAGGGAAGTTTGTATGGGGCAGCTGTTGTATTTATTTTGTTTTTATTGGTTTGAAGCGTAAAACGTGAGTTTTCGGAGGTTGCCTAAATTAACGCCAAATTTTGGGATTGAGAAAAGTTTATGGTGTACCTGCTTAGGTATCGTTGTTAAGCATGGTAATAATTATTTTAGGTGTATTTGGTTACTGGGTTTTTTCACGACAAAAACATTAAGCTTTAAATCAATTAATCAACGTTTAACAGATTATGGGAGAGAGTAAGACATGAAAATTGCAGCCTCATGGAGTGGTGGTAAAGATAGTGCTTTTGCTTTGTATTTAGCAAAGCAGCAAGGTCATGAAATTGTCAACATTTTAACTATGATGATGAGTGAAGAAAAATCAGTTTTTCATATGATACGTTCTGCTATTTTGGATGCTCAAGCAGATGCAATGGGTATTTCTTTGATTAAAAAGCAGGTTAATAATGAAACATATGAATGTGATTTCAAAGCTGTTCTTGCTGAACTAAAGGCTAAGGGCGTTGAGGGTTTAGTTACAGGTGATATTTATGAGGTTGCTGGTCATGAAGAGGGTTGGTTGAATCGTGTCTGTTGTGAAATGGGTTTAAAGTCCATTAAACCATTGTGGATGGGCGATACAAAACAAGTTTTTCTAGATTACATAAATGCAGGCTTCAAAGCAACTGTTGTTCGTACTAATCTTAACAAGCTTGGGGTGGAATGGCTTGGGCGTGTGCTTAATCAACAGTTTTATGATGAAATTCTTGAATTGGATAATATTGATCCATGTGGTGAAGGCGGAGAATATCACACTGTTGTAACCGATGGACCCTACTTCAAGAAAAAGATTGAAATTATAGAAACTCAGAAACATAAACTTGACAGCAACTTTGGTTATTTAGAAATCAAAGACTTTGCAGTTAGATACAAGTGAAGGGTTCAATTCATGAAAACAAATTTTGATATTATACTTGCTTACAATAAATTAAAAGCAGAAACCTTCTTAACAGAAATTGAAGGTAAAGACCCTCTTTTTGTCGCAACCATTGCAACTACAGAGACAGGCAAAATTTCGGGGTTATCCGCTGCGGGGCAAAATCCTGATTTCACTGATTTCACACCACCTGCAGATGCTGAACTGCTTCTTTTAGGCAAATGTAAGTCCATCCAAGGTGTTCCTATCACGCCAGATGGTATACCAACGCCTGGATTAATAACCATGTCAGCGTTAAAGCTTGCAGACATTCCCGTAGTAATCGCCAATGCAGGCTGTAAAGTTAAGCCTCAGGTTCCATTCATCGATTTAGGTGGTAACTCGGGGCGTGATATCCGTACTGGTAACTCTGTTGATAATGTTGAAGAAGTTATTGAACGTGCAAAAGTTGCTGGCGAACAATTTGCTAAAACTTCCGATTATCTTGTTATAGGTGAAAGTATTCCAGGCGGAACTACCACTGCGCTTGGTTTGCTTTCCGCTTTAGGTGTAAATGCAGCAGGAAAGGTAAGTAGTACTCTGCCTTTAAATCCTCATAACTTGAAAGCTGATGTTGTTCAAGCAGGTCTGCGAGCTGCAGGCGAAAAATTTGGCAGTCTGAACAACAATCCAGTAAAAGCGGTTAGCTGTGTTGGTGATCCAATGATGCCTGCCTTAGCTGGACTAGTTATTGGTGCAGCAAATCATGTGCCTGTTTTGATGGCTGGCGGAACTCAAATGACTGCCGTTTTAGCCCTAATTAACGCTTTAAATCCCGAGGCTCTCTGCAATGTTGCAGTCGGTACAACACGCTGGGTGATTAATGATGCGACATCAGACATCAGCGGTATAGTAAGCCAATTCTGTGACGTTCCAATCTTAGCAGCTGACTTAAATTTTGGTGAATCCAAGTTTCCTGGACTTCAAATATATGAAACTGGACTTGTTAAGGAAGGTGTCGGAGCTGGTGGAGCTTCGATTGCGGCGATGGCAAAGATGGGTGGTGCGGTGAATAAGGGTTTACTTCTTAAGGCAATTGAACGTAATTATTCAGTATTAATGTCGATGAAGTGACCCTGTTTGGTAGTTAAAGAATTTAAAAATCTTCTTTCTTTTCTTACGGTGTTGCCAATTAAAATGGACAATAACCTGCTATCTGACTGTGCACGGTACATGTTTGTTTTTCCCTTGATTGGCGCTTTCATTGGTTTAATAGCTGGTGCTTTTGGTTGGGTATTTTCCGTGTTTTTGCCCAGTGTCGTTGTTGGTGGCTTAGTAACTGCAGTGTTGTTATGGCTTACAGGTCTTCATCATACTGATGGTTTACTCGATTTTGGTGATGGCGTCATGGTTCATGGTACTCCAGAACGCAAAATTGAAGTTATGCATGATCAACTCACAGGTGCAGGCGGGTTATCCCTTGGTATCTTAACAATACTAATTACTGCATTAGCAATTGGACAAATTAATTCCAGTATTATCCTTCCAGCAGTAATTGTTATTGAAGTTTCAGCAAAATTTTCTATGGTAGTTATGGCTAGATCTGGAAAAGCAGTACATCAAGGAATGAACACTTCTTTCCTCTCATTTATGCATGGGTCACATGGCACTGCTCGTCTGTTAATTGGGTTACTAATTTCGTTAGCAATTGCTTTACCTCTTTTATGTTGGGCAGGAGCAGTAGTTATCCTTGCAGGTATCCTAACAAGTCTGGTAATGACATTTATTGCACATAGAAACTTTAACGGTGTAACAGGCGATGTTTTTGGTGCCACAAATGACTTAGCACGGCTAGTTTCTTTAATTGCCTTATTGGCGGTGGTTTCATGGATATAACAGCGTTAATCATGGCTGGCGGCAAAGGTACTCGCATGGGTTTAACTGTTGAAAAACCAATGTTACCATTTTTTGGTAAACCCATGATTGACTACGTTATCGCAGCAATTAACCAAACAAAAAACATTACAAATTTTTATGTAGTTACAAGCAATAACACACCTAACACGGAACAACACTGTAAAAATATGAATTGGGGAATCATCCACACCGATGCCAAAGGGTATCATGACGATCTTAAGCAGGCTGTTCGTAAAGCAAATTTAACCGGTCCAGTTTTGACTATGCCATCTGATGTGCCAGCAATCACCGGTGTTTTTCTTGATAAGGTAGTTTGCGAATTTGAACAATGTAAAAAAGACTTTTTAGCTGTTTTTGTACCCATTCAAAAACGTCTCGATTTAGAGTTGTCAATTTCCAGCACGGATGAATATAACGGTGTATGGTATGCAGTATCAGGAATTAACGTCATCAACGGAACAATGATTCAAAAAGAAAGCAAAATTGAAACCAGTGCCTTTATAACAGAAGAACATGAGGTGCTTCTCAATATTAACACACTTAAAGACGTAGAAATTGCCCAAAAAATCATAAATAACAATACGCCCTAATTTGCTTAACATCTAATTTTTCTCATAGTACACAAATACCTTTTCATGTTTACTTGCTAAATTCCAGAATTTATCGATAGAATTAAATTTTCCAAAAATGCATTAACCTTCCTTGAGGCTATTGAATGATAGCAGCATTACTGAGTGTTTCCGTGCTCATGTTAGCAATAGTTTTAGATTTAATTATTGGTGACCCTTCACCTTGGAAGCCATGGAAACGTATCTATAACATACATCCCATTGTGTGGCTGGGGCAGTTAACAAAAAAACTTGAACCACATTTTAAAACACGCAACGTTACTCTTGAAAAATTCAACGGCATAATTCTCGCCCTAATAATTATCGGTGTAATAACCATTCCCACTTATCTCGGTGTGCATTATATATACCCACTCTTCTTTGGAGCCGTTATGTACCTAATTGTAGCGTTAATACTTTTTAAACTCACCATATGCATCAAACTTGAAACTGATGGTGCTGTCGCAGTGGCAAAAGCTCTTGAAACAAGCGACCTTACTGAAGCAAAAAAATACGCTCACTTTAGTCGTCGTGATGCAACAAATCTCACTGGACCCCAAATTGGTTCAGCAGTTATCGAGTCAATGGTTGAAAACCTGACAGACTTCAAACTATCACCTTTCATTTATTATGCGTTCTTTGGTTTGCCTGGTGCAGTAGCTTTTAGGGCTATAAATACTCTTGATGGCATGGTCGGTTTTAAGGATAAAGAGCATATTAATACAGGTTGGTTTTCAGCTAACCTTGACAATATCGTTAATTATATTCCCTCACGTTTCACAGCGGTACTTATGGTTATTTCAGCTGCACTTTTGGGATATGATTACAAATCTGCTTGGCAAATAGCTAAACGTGATCATAAACGTGTTCAAAGTCGAAATCACGGTTGGCAAATGGCGGCTATTGCAGGTGCTTTGCATATTCAATTAGAGAAGCCTGGAAAATACACTGTTGGTGACCCATTAGAAGTAATTACTCCTGATAAAATACTAAACTCCCTAAAAGTGCGTGATGTATCCATTGTGTTATGCATACTTTTAGTTATACCCATTATATTTGTAATTGGTCTTTATCTGCCATGGCTTTGGGGACTGCCTATATAGATATTTCTCTGTAGAATAATCAACTGCGTTTTAGTGGTTTTTTCGAAAACTTTAAACATTTTGTGCTCTGTATTTGCGATAGGCATAGTGGCAAGGAAGAGAAAGAATGGGTCTTCATGTAACTCTTGTAAATCCACCATATAGAACCCGACCTCACCAGCATCCTCCGTTTCCACCGTTAGGTATAGGTTATTTGGCGGCGGTGTTGGAGAGAAACAATTTCAAAGTTGAAGTTATTGATTGTCAAGCATCTAGATATACCTATGATGATTATAGATGTGAAATAGCTAAGCATAAACCTGATGTTGTAGGCGTAACAGCCCCCACAAGGCTCTACAATTCTGCTAAAGAAATTCTTAAAATCAGCAAAGAAGTCCACCCTAACGTGGTAACAATGCTTGGTGGTGCGCATGTGACTTTTTGGAATGAAAAAGCGCTCCAAGAATGTTCACAGTTGGATGTTGTTGTGCGTAAAGAGGGTGAATACACGCTTTTGGAGCTTGTTCAACGTTTAGAAGCAGGTAAAGACATAAATGATGTCGCTGGAACAACGCAACGAAAAGCTGACGGGTTTATTTTCAACGTTGATAGACCATATATTGAGAATTTGGATGAGTTGCCTTTTCCTGCAAGACACCTTTGGGATCTTGACGCGATAAGAAAACAAGAAGACATGTTTTATCTAATCACAACCCGTGGATGCACTGCTTGGTGTAACTTTTGTGCCGCCGTTCGTATGTTTGGACAAAGATATCGCATGCGAAGTATCCAAAATGTTGTTGACGAACTTGAATTTTTAAACAAAACATACAATGCAGAAAACTTTACTTTTTGTGATGATGCCTTCACAGTAGACATGAAACGAACTGAAGAGTTATGTGAAGAAATTAACAAACGTAATTTAAAAATTAAGTGGAATATGGGTACTCGTGTTGACAGAGTTAGTCTGGAACTACTTCAAAAAATGAAAGATGCAGGTTGCGTTTCAATGTGGTGTGGTCTTGAGTCAGGAACTCAAACGGTGCTCAATGATATGCACAAGGGCATTTCAACTGATCAAACAAGAAATGCGTTAAAATGGGTTAGAGAATTAGGTCTAAAACCAACACCCAACGTGTTGCTTGGTTACCCCGGGGAAACAATGGAATCTGCTCTACGTTCGATAAAGTTTGCTGAAGAAGTAAGCCCAGATGAAATCGCCTACTACAACATAGCAACACCATACCCCGGTACACCAATGTATGATGAAGTAATGAAAAACGGTTGGGTACGAAACACAAACTTTGACGACTACGATGCCACACAACCCATATTTGAAACTCCACAACTTAGCATGCAAGAATTGCAGGCACTTTATGATTATGCATTCAAAAGCTTCTACACACGCACAAGCTACGTATTACGCATGTGGCGTAAAGGCATCAGCTCAGGCTACGTAGCAACAAAAAGTTACATCTACTTCAAACGCAAAAAAACCACAATAAAACAATAGATATCTTTAATTTTTGTGAAACAAGTTAAGCCAAAAACAATCTGTACAGAATAAAAAAAGAAAAGTGGTTGGTTTTAGTATTGCTTTCTCGCGGTTAGACCATACCAAGACATAACTTTTGCAAGTATTGGCACAATTACACCTAAGGCTATGCTTGGCACGAAGGAGATAAAGAGTGCATACCCCAAATCGCCTGCCCACATGTCTATAGACATTTGTCTTGATGGTTCTAGAGCATATTGGTTGTTCATGAATAGCTGTATTAGTGTAGTTGTCAGTGATGCGGTTAAGCCTGCTCCGAGCATTCGTTTAAAGTTTGTCGACCCGCCACTTAATGCACCTGCCATATAACCAATAATTACTGCATTGACTAAGTAGAATAGCATCGCCATGTCGCCAAAGAAGTTGTAGTTCATGCCATACATTACATACATTACACTAGAGTTGCCTGCAACCGCCAAATAGTATGCGCCACCCATGATGAAACCAGCTGCGCCGCCTGCCCATTTGTTCCATACGAGACCAAGAACTAGCGGTATGCCTAGTACAATCATTTGGGTAAAGCCTTGCGTTAGAATTACAGCAATTGTTACGCCGAGACCTTCGTCACTACCAAGTACAGCGTATGCGCCAGTTGGGTTAACGTAGACTGCGAGCACAAATATGAGTAACACAAGAATCATTGGTATGAAAAAGCCGTAGAGAATGTCTGATAGTTTAAATCTTTCTGATTCCAAAGTTTTCACTTTCTTTAATATTACTTTTAATGAATACTATCGTTTAGGCAGACTAATAAATTTAATCCCTTCAGACTGAACTGAACTGGCAATTTAACATGGAAAAAACATGTTTTAGGACCCGTGTCTAATTTTTAGAACAATAAACAGTACCACCAAAAACTGTAAAACATACAGAAACACTAACTCCTGCTTCAGCTTCCACAGATACTGGATCTTTTGACAAAACAACTAAATCCGCAAACTTGTTTGGTTCAATAGATCCTTTATCGGCAAATTCTGAAACAGCTTGTGCCGCAAACACTGTATACATTTGCAAAGCCTCAAAAACAGACACTTTTTGTATACCTTCACGTTTAACCGCCGCTTCAATACCGCGTAACGGGTTAAGAGGCTCCATTGGGCAATCTGATCCTGCAGAAACTAAAACACCCTTACTGAGCAATTCTTTGACAGGAAATAGCCAACGTGCCCTTTTTTTACCTAAATGATCCTCCGCTGACCAAACAGAAAACTCGGAAGCAACCACACAAGGTTGAATTGACACTGAAACACCCAACTCTTTTATGCTGCATAACAGTTGATGATTTAAAATTGCTGCTTGCTCTATACGTGGACATGGAGCCACAGAATTTCTTTTAACGTGTTGTATTATGTTTAATGCTTCTTGGATTGCTTTATCTCCAACAGCATGAATGATAAGCTGTAAACCGGCATCTTGGATTTTGTTTGCAAGTACAACTCCTTCATTTTGTCGACAAAATAGTTTTCCCTGCTCAGTTGGGGCATCACTATAAGGTTCAAACAGCGCAGCAGTTCTAGACGCTAAATAACCATCTATAAAAATAATGGCCCCTCCAAGTTTGAAGTAATCATTTTCGAGCGGTTTTAGATTTTGTAGCGCCAAATCCAGTAGATTTGTTGGCACAATCAAATAAACCCTCAAAGGCAGACCGT
Source organism: Nitrososphaerota archaeon (assembly GCA_031282985.1). Lineage (GTDB taxonomy): Archaea > Thermoproteota > Bathyarchaeia > Bathyarchaeales > Bathycorpusculaceae > Bathycorpusculum. The sequence continues at coordinate 12,850 of JAITCR010000172.1, forward strand.
CTGTTTCAACCAGATTCTGAATTATCGATAATTCTTCTTCTGAAAGTACGATCCAATGAACACTTGTTATGCCCGCCTGAACAATTTTTTCCAGCGCTAACTCTGTAGCGTTATGCAGTTCTTGTTGAGTTGATTCGGGAATAACGCCCCAAACAAGGTCTGTAGCTTGATTACGTAAAACTCCAGTTGGGTTACCAGTTGTATCTTTCTCTATACCCACATTATTTTGCTGACCTATTCTAGCGGCTTTAAGTGCTTTGCTGTTAACAACACATACCTGCCCTAACTGGCAATAAATCACTACAGGATTATCAGGTGCTACAGTATCCAATTCTTGGCATGTAGGTAAACGCTTTTCCAAAAGTCCATCAGGATCTAACGCCCTGCCCAAAACCCATTCATTGCCATCCATCGCACATTTTATACGCTCTGATAGTTGAATCTGTGCCTCTCTAATAGACGATACCTCTTGTAGGTCTAACCATGTTAACATTCTGCCATAATCAACAACATGCGTATGTGTATCGATGAAACCTGGTATGACAGTTTTGCCATCAAGATAAACTACCTGTGTCTTTTCATTGATGTACTGACTAACTTCCTGATTGTTACCAACACAGGAAATTCTGTTACCTTTAACAGCGATGGCTTGTGCTGATGGTATTTTAGGATTCATCGTTATGATGTTTCCGTTAAGCAAAACTAAATCTGCAGAGGTCATGTAACTATTCTCCAATGTTGTATTGTTACTGGTTGTTTATTGCTTATCTATTTAACTTTTTTAAAAACGGCTTTATTGTAAAAATCTTTTTTAGGAACAGACTTCTAGGTAAAACCATTAACATATACACAGAGGACGATTCTATATGGCAAAAAGAGGCCCTTTAATGATGACTTCCTGGAGAACAACTGGTGCTTGTAACGCACGTTGTAAATACTGCAATGTAGATGCAACAGGTAAAAAAGCTGATCAGGAATTAACGACTCAAGAAGCATTAGATTTGGTTGATAAAGTTTATGATTTCGGGGTTAGCTGGTTTGGTCTAAAAGGTGGCGAGCCGCTTTTGCGAAAAGACATTTTTGAAATAGTTGCATACGCAAAAAGCAAAGGGCTCAATGTATGTCTCTTAACTAACGGCTGTTTTGTTGATGGAGAAATATACGACAATCTTGTTAAACATCAGGTTTGGGGTTCTGTAAGTATAGATGGACCGGAAGAAATTAATGATCAACTTCGAGGTAAGGGTTCATATCAGAAAGCGTTAGCTGCAATTGAAAAACTATCGACAGGAAAAATACTCAATGGACTTGCCGCTGCTATAACTTCAATAAACTATGCCACTTTAGATCATGTTTGTGAACTCGCTGAAAAATACCGTGCTAATTTTGTTTGGTTCAACCATTTAGTGCCTAGTGGGCGAGCAAAAGACCAAGTGGACGATTTAAGCCCTACACCCGAGCAACTTGAAGAAGCATTAAACCGTATCTGGGATTTATCAGTCAAATATGAAGATAAATTTGACATACATGTACACTGTCCGCACTTCGCGCGTGTCGTAAAACAACGTAACATATCTAACTTTGACGAATGGTATGAACACAAATTCCACGGTAAATGCACCTATTTCGCATTTGGCGGTTATATTAGCATTATTGAAAACGGCAATTTAATCCCATGTTTCTATACTGACCTCCGTCCTATGGAACCTATGAATATAGGCAACATTCGCGATGACAAGTCTCTATTGCAGGTCTGGGAAGACATGAAAGTTTCACCCTACTACAGCAGTTTTCGCGACAGAACAATTCTTAAAGGTAAATGTGGTGTATGTGAATACCGAGAAATTTGTGGCGGTTGTAGGAACCGGGCATACGCTTTGACAGGTGATATTTACGGTCAAGATGATGCTTGTGCATACATACCTCAAATCATGCGTGAAAACTCAAAAATGCAAAAGAAACAATAGGTAAATAGATCTTAGTACTTATTATTTTTTGGTGTTTTAATTGGAATTTGTGGGTGTTTATGGAAATTTTTTAAACCGTTAATTTGCCTGATATACGAAAATCAACTATACCGCACACTATGTCAGTTATTGTGTTGTAATGTTTAAGTCGGTTTCTAAATTCATCACCAAAAACATGAAATTTTTTCACCCGACTATTAACATGTTTCACAACAACCCTGACAGATGCTAAGAGTTTATTGGACTTCTTGCAAAACTATGCAACTACAGTGATTTTAGTTATTTCTGCAATGCTAAGAACGCTTTAGTTTGAGGTTTCACCCCTCTTCGTCACTGACAGCTTTGAAAAAAGAGTAGTTTTGCAAGAAGTCTATTGAACATTCTTTGCAGCTCAGAGAGCGACTCAGCTCCCACACCACGCTTCCCGACCCGACTCTTCTTTTTAAACGATAATAGACATTTAATCCTTGGTAGCCCTCCAATATGCCTTGAAAGCCCAAATCCAAACCCAACATCACCGCCTTAGGCAACAGGGGTGACTATGTTTATATTCTGAATTCTCGTCATTTTTGTACTATACGCGTATATGTATGAGTTTTAACTTTTTTGGTGAATAATGCCTCAATTAAAATATTGATAATTGATATTGCTGTTTTTGCAACTCATATTTTTGTTGTATAGCATAATTATACTATACATTGTGGCTGAAAATTTACGATACAATTATTATACAAAAGACAAGAATTAGAACACAAAAAGCAAAAATAATGAAACATAATAAATAGCGTGTACCGAAAATCGATAAATATTTTTCAGCCATGTATATTACAATTTTGGCGAGAATTCAGGTTATACAAAGCATAATCATGGGGCTTTCTCGGGCATGAGGAGACTTGTGTACAATTAAACCTTGTTTATTGACAGTTAACTGTGTTTTACAGTGTGTTTCTTCTTCTCATCGCTATAATGAGTTTTGCGTTTACGTTTGTTTTTAGGTCTTGGAACTTCTGCTCTGTTGTGTCTAAGAATGCGGTAAGCCGGGAAACATTTCTTCAAGCTCTGCTATTGGCTTTATTTTTTTTAACTTTATCATATTTTTTGTTTGGTAGCGGCAAGACTTTGCGTACAAGAAATTCTATTCTTCTTATGTTTTTAAGAACTCCTGATTGGTTGACTTCAAAGAGGTAGGATAGTAGTGTGGATGAGGTGTAGAGGTGGTAGTATGTGAGGAGTCGGTTGGTTAGGTCGAGTTTGTAGGGGTGTCCTGCGCTTATGTTTCTTTTTCTGTTTGGTCTGTTTGGTCTTTTTTGTTCGTATGTGAGGTATTTTTGGGTTATTTGTTGGTTTAGGTGTTGAATTCTTTAAGTGTGGTGCCTGAAAAGTTTTTGAAATGGTCGGGTTTTTTAGATAATATGGCGTAATTTAGCATAAACGGCTTGAAAGGCAAATAATGTGCTCATACGCTAATAAAATCTTCGTTTCACCAACAAAACCCTAATTAGTATTAGGATCTAATCTAATAATTGCTAAAATATTTTTGGACTGTTTGAGTTATTCTTTTTTACACTGGAAGCTTGTTTGAAGTTGTCTTCTGTAGCTGACTTTTTTATAGTGGCATTTTGCCAACTCTTCGTAGTAACAAAGTAGCCACCCCAAAAATAGCCAAGGACAGCAGAACCCTGACAAGAAAATGAATATCAACGATGAACGGTGAAAACATGACAATTAGCAAAAGTACAATTGCTATGGCACCGATTAGTCTTTTTTGTTTTTGAACTTTTTCTGGATCATACATCACTTTAGGCATATCTATTCACTCTTTACTCAAAAGACTCTGCCTGTTAAAAAGAATTTTTGATTTTTTAGAATCAATTTAGGGGTTCTTACGAAAAACTTTAGATTGTTTAACATGAAATATATTTGATTATTTTTGGTGGACCGAGGGGGATTTGAACCCCCGACCTCTTGAGTGCAAGTCAAGCGTTCATACCAGCTGAACTATCGGCCCTTACTTATGTGATGAAAACATTTGTTTTCAGTCATATTTACCTTTTGTACAACCACACATGTTATACTGCTAAAAAAACTGTTTGGTTCAAACGTGAAAAAATAAAGAATAAGCTGGATAAAGAAATTAACGCTTTAACAGCTTAGTATCTACGTGGTCTTGCGGGTCGTTTCTTTGACCAACATTCACGACAGTACACTGGCCTGCTTGGGTCTGGTACAAATGGAACTTCGCATTCTTGACCGCACTCAGAACATGTTGCCTTGTGCATTTCTTTCTCGGACACTACTTTCAACTCCTTCTAAACATTTATGTGCAAAACATCGATGTCTACACTTTGTAGTATTGGACTGTTGACTGTGCAATATAAAATTTATCTACAAAGCAGTATTCAAAATATACAAATTTAATATTAGACGTTAGTCTTAATTATTGTCTTGACAGTTTTATTGGTGTAGCTGTGTGGTTTTTGTGCTTTTATACATCTTATTTGATCATTTGGCGGCACATTTGTTCAGTTTGAGAATACAAAAATAATAACGTCTAAAGTCTATTACATTAAAATAACCTGCTAAAAATTAATTTCTACATGGTCGATTATTTTTTTGAAACTTTGGCAGTGTCCTGATATACGATAGTCTTATGTAGTTTGGTTGTTTAATGTTATCTGTGAACAACATGTCAGCAGGTAGCTTTAGAAGTCAAGTCAGCATAGTTTGTCAAAATCCCAAATGCACTCACTACCTAAAAGAAAAAGACAAACACATCACAAAACAAGGCAAATACCACACCACAGACCACCAAAGATACCAATG
>JAITCR010000054.1 GCA_031282985.1 Nitrososphaerota archaeon
GGCGAATTGGTCACGCATTTTATCGAAAGATTATGAGATCAAATCTGTTTATGAAGAAAACGATTTTATATTTTCTCATTTACATACATTGCTAAGACGTTATTGAATACAGGTTCTTAGTGCTGTAGCAGATAAAACTCTTGAAGAGCCACATTTTAACCAGAGAGTACAGAACACTCTCCAACTTTTAGGTCATAACTTTGACTCTAAAAACCCAACAATTGTTGGAGCTACAAAAGAGTTCTTCTCAGAACTTCTAAACTGTGTAAAACTTGATGAAAACGCAAAAACCGTCTTACAAAACTTACATGGCAAGTATAAACTGGGAATAATCTCCAATTATCCAACATCTGAAGAGGTACACACCGTATTAAAAGCAAATGAAATAGACGAACTATTTGACATAGTTGTAATATCGTGTGCTGTTAATAGGCGCAAACCTAGCCCTGAAATCTTTCAAATCACACTCAAAAAGTTAGGAGTTTTAGCGGAAGAAACTGTTTTTGTTGGTGATAGAGCATACGCAGACATTTCAGGAGCACATGCAGCCAGAATAAAAGCAGTCTACATTAAACGCCGCTTTGATCAAGACCTCGAAATTTTTACGCCTGACCACATCATCGAGAGCTTAGTAGAATTACCCTCTGCACTTAATACCCTCAGTCACAAATATTGATGGATACTCTCGTTAGCTCGCTCGTTTTTTTGGATTTAAAATTTTGTACTGTCTTTATTCGCAAATATAGACGCATATACCTGTTTACGCATATAATAGACTTCTTGCAAAAACTATTCCTTTTTCAAAACTTTCTGTGTTAAAGAGAGATTTAACCTCAAACTAAAACGTTCTCTACAAGTACAGTAACAACTCAAATCCCCGTAGCTACATAGTTTTGCAAGAAGTCTAATGTTGGATTTTGTCGCCTAAGGCGGATTTTCTATGTTATCGCCATGTTGATTATGTGTTATTTAAACATAAGTATCTTCACTATCCATAGTCACATTTATTGCAAGACTGCACCAGAAGAAGGTTTAACAAATTCACAAGACCCACGCTCCAATACATTCAACCATGCTTAACACGCTTTAGCAACCTCCACAACAACTGCTCCATCAAATTATTCGACCAAGGCACCACCGTTTCAAGCATAGCCAAACAAGCATAAGTCATCAATAATTCGCACGATTGCAAACGAACCTATCCGCACCGCCCAAACCTTTCAAACCCAGCTCTTCGCTAATCCGCAAAAGCTCAGACAAAGTCCAATCAACACATCACCTCAATCAATCAAATCCCCACCAACAAATACTTTTTAACAGAATGGGCATCTTGCCACAAAACAAGAAGAGAAAAAATAGCATTTATACACCATAAATTACAATATGACCAAAACACCATTTACTTAAATATGAAAAAACAGAGATAATGAAAAATGTTGAAACATCATAAATGTGGAAATACACGGGCAGGTTTTGTTTGTGGAAAGGTGTAAATTTGCTTTTGTTGGGGCGCCATCTACTGGGAAGACCACTACATTTAATGCGTTGTTAGCTTCTAAGTGGGCTATAGATCATGATTTGTTTGGTGTACAAGAGATTGCTAGGTTTTGTCCCTACCCACTTGGTGAGGAGGCTAACCAGCAGAGTCAAGTGTGGCTACTAACAGAACAAATGCGACAAGAAATGCACTTTAGTCAGGATTATCCATTTGTGATGTATGACAGGTCAGTGTTTGACTGTGCAGTGTTTGCAAAAGTTTTGTGCCTGTGGCCGGGTGATGCTGCGGCAGTTTTTAGTCTTGCACTTTCGTGGCATAAATTGAAGCCGTACCAGTTGTTGTTTTGGTTTCGACCAAAATGGTGTGTGCAAAATATGCTGCAAAAGGGCAGTGAGTTGTTTCAGCGACGAATTGATGACTGCTTTTCAGATTTGTTTGTAAAGTTGCAGACATTTGAACCATGTTTACATGTTATGGAGGTCACAGCAGGGTCTGTTGCTGAGCGTGTTTGTTTTGTGCAAGAAAAGTTAACAGATTTGTGTCAGGTTTAAGTGGCAACTGATACTGTTCTTCAAAGCCTGCTGTCTCATCGCTCACAGACGATCTTGTGCTAAAATACAGCCCTGTCCGATTACCTTTAGACGACTCAATGCGGCGCTATTCTGCTTTCTACAATTGTAAGTCATTTCACCCTCAGTCTCAGTGATAGGTGAAATTCAAAATTGAGATTAAATTTCTTTTTTGACCCCGTTAAACCCGTTTACTCCGCTAAAACATATATCGAGAGTTATGTTTTTGTTACAGTACTTTTGAGCCAACTGGTAAATTACCGCCATTTTATTTTTTCTACAACTTTTAAATGCTCCAAAAAGTGCCGAAACACTACAGCACCAAAGGTAGCAGACGGATTTATAAAATATAGGTAATACATAGGTATGAAACTTTTTGCGATACATTGGGTACTGTAGCTTAATCGGCTATGTTCTATAAAGAATACCGATTACTCACATACGAACATGGTTTACTTCTGAAATAGACCTACACTGCTCTAAGTGGAAGCTAAATTCTTTTCCAGCCAGCTCTCAAATGGTTCTTTAAATTCAGCAGAATTATAAGTGTCCACCATGTTCTCTTTTAATAAACCGGTATTTGGTGTATCCCTTATTTTTTTGAATATTTGATAGCTTTTAAGATACCACTCCAATGCCTCAGTATACTTTGTCTCATGGTGATACACCGTTGCAATGTTACTATGGATGGTCGCAGTAGTTGGATGGTCTTTACCCAATATACTCTCATAAACAACTAACGCCGTCATATACCCATCTAATGCCTCCTTATACATACCCAGACGCATATGGATACTTGCAATTTTGTCATATATTACTGCAGTAAACGGGTGGTTTTTGCCAAACACTTTTTTACGTATGGTTAAAGCCTTTTTATACCATGTTAGTGCCTTTTGGTATTTGCCTTGGTGATCATAGGTGAGTGCGATGTTGTTGTACGTTGTTGCGATATCTGGGTGACCTTTGCCTAATGCCTTTTCTGCAATAACTAAAACTTTGCGATACAATTCTAGTGAATCATCAAATCTGCCCATACGCATATAGACATTTGCGATGTTTTGATAACTTGTTGCAACATGTTGGTGATCTTTACTTAACACTTTTTTACGTATGGTTAAAGCCTTTTTATGCCATTTTAATGCATCGTTCAATTTATCTAGCTGCATATAAACGATCGCGATATTGTTGTATGTACCTGCAGTATCTAGATGGTTGTTACCTAACACTTTTTTACGTATGGTTAAAACTTTCAAATACTGTTCTAATGCTTTTTCAAACAAACCTTGGTGCATGTCGACCGTTGCGATGTTGTTGTATATGGTTAGAGTATTTGGGTGGTTTTTTCCCAACACTTTCTCTGTAATGGTTAACGCTTTGCGATACCATGTTAGTGCCTTTTGGTATTTGCCTTGGTGATCATAGGTGAGTGCGATGTTACTACAGGTGATTGCTGTGTCTGGATGGTTTTTTCCTGACATTCTTTCACGTACGTCTAAAACTCTGCGGTATACTTCTACTGCCTTCTCATACTCACCTTTGTTGTCATGAATAACTGCGATGTTGTTGGATATTGTTAGAGTATTTGGGTGGTTTTTTCCCAACACACTCTCCATGGTCATTAAAGCTTTATGATACTCAGTTAAAGCTTCATCAAACTTGCCCAGATGCTTATAGATAAGTGCCTTGGTATTGTATGTGATTGCAACAGCTACAAGCACTTTGTCTGATGTTCCTGTGGTAACTAACGCCTTATCACACCATTCTAATGCCTCTGTGTATTTGCCTTGTTGATCGTAGGTGAGCGCGATATTGTTGCATGTGGCTGTAGTTTCTGAGTGATATTTACCTAACATTTTGAGCTGAATTGTCAAACCCTTACTATACCACAGTAGTGCTTCATCATACTGTCCTTTGTTTTTGTATATATCGGCAATATCGTTATATGCAGCCGCAGTTTCTTGATGCCACATACCCAACACTTTTTCATGAAAATTTGCGGCTTTGATTCTCCACTTCAGTGCCTCATCATAATTAATCGCTGTTTCTACGTCATCTTCTAAACCTATTTTTGTGTATATCCCATTTGCGTATACATCAGCTAATTGAGTGGCTGCTAATATTGCCGACTTATAATGATCAGTTATGGCCAAGTGTTCATCAGTGGCAATTGCTAATAATTTTACGGCCTTATCAAAATTTTTTTCCACATATCTACCATACAAATAAGCGTTACCCAATAAATACGCCCGTTTACTACTCATCGCCCAATGATCTGTGCGGTTACATACATCTTTGAGCTTTGATGTAAATTTATCATAAAAAGCAGTATCCCATAATTTAACCCTGTTTACTACATCTGGAAACAGTTTCGCAAATATGTCTATTTTAGTGCGTCTAGCTTCTACCGATATCACAGGTTTGCGGTCTTTAGCAAATGGGTACTCAACCGTTCGTACATAACTATCTTCATCTTTAACTATGTTGGGTGTCACCAATAATGTGAACAGATCACTATTGGTTATAGCGTTTTTAATGCCCTCATCAGAAGGCTTACTAACAGGAAGATATTTGTCATACCATATAGAGACCGCTTCAAAACGTGGTAGATTGTGAAATTTCCGCATAAACTTTAACGCCGCTTCACGGTCTTCGCTACGGTAGCCCAGAAATATTTTAGCACTAAACGCTTTAGTGTAAATCTCTTCGTCAAGTTTACTTGGTGCCAATAAAGATTCTAATTGCGTTTTTAGTTTATCTAAATATTCAAAATCATAAAGATCAATACCACAAATTGTCCCCAGCATTTCCTTAAAAACGGGATGGAAAAAAAGGGTCAACTCTTTTGCAATCGGTAAAATTGGAGTAGACATTTTTTGTGCTATTACGAACTCGGGTATTTTATTGTAAGCAATGGAGTCTAATAGTTCCTGTGTAACCAACAAAATCAGTAAATCCGTTTCTTGCAATTCTTCATGTAATGTTTTATCATCAACATTTTTATCAGGTGTCTCAATATAGGAAATAATACAATCTATTTCTACAGCTGCAGAACACAAATTTTCAACTAATATTTTCCTATCTTTGGCACTATTTTTGTCACAAATAAGGAATATTCTCTGGGATTGATTTGAGAACGGTTTATCTGTTGGCGTTACACGCTCTATATGCGTTGTAGCATCATCAATAGTGCCCAAAGTGTCCACGATAGATTTACTTCCTGCATTCATCTTTAGTGTAATCGCCGTCTTTTTAGTCTGTTGTTCTGAATTCTCCAATTACTGGCAGGGTTACTAAGTGGGTGACGAGTTTTTGTTGAGTCCGTGGACGGTGATTTGATTTTTTTCAATTATGTGTTTTGTTTCATCGTCAAATAAGCCCAAGCTACGCTCTTCTTTGAACGTTCTTGCGCAGAGATAACTTTTGCCGTTTATGGTTTTAAGTCTGAAATGCCAACCCTCACGCATAAGTGTTAGTATCAAGTGTTCCTTTGGTGTGCCTTCTATAACCTGCTCGCAACCCCTGTCTAAAGGAATCTTGGCTGGTTCTGTAAAAGACTCTAAAGGTTGATTAACTACTTCAGAAGGCTGCTCAACCACCCGTTCCTCTTTAAGAGATTGACTACTGTCCTTAGAGGCATTGTTTGGTTGGTTGCTAAGCATATTTACGATTTCGATAGTTGCCATTTCGGGATGGTCAGGTTCAAATCTTGCTGAATTAGCTACTAAGGTGGCGTTCCATTCCAAAAGTTTCTCCTGTAGTTTTTTCTCATCGGTTTGGCTGGGTACGATAAAGACTGTTGGAAAACCCATCTTGCGATTGCGTCTATAGTTGTTCTCTAAGCGTTCCCAGTGTCTCTGTGGGTAGCATTCGACCTCGACTGCAAAGCTTCGCTGGTAATCCCAACAAGAATGATCAATAAACCCCTTTGCACCCTCAACTCTTGAAGCAGGCAACGTAGGCGTAACATAAAGATCCGCAAGGCTCTCATCAGTCTCACCATCATCTACACGCACGATCCAGCCGTTTTGCCAATAAATCTTCCGCTGAGCCATAATAGCCAAAATATGCTCAACCCCACCCGCCTTCTCACCCCGAAAAGAAACATCTAACAAACGCTTAGCCCTATGATCACTCAAATCCAAACGCCAAAGTCGTGTACGCACATCTCTGGCCGTAAGCGGTTTTTTACCATACGCATAAACCTCTTCACGCAGTTGGCGTACCGTTTCATCCTTAAAAAATAGCCAAGCATCACGCTTTGCATTATCGATCGTAAGATTCTTTAAAGCATTAACAAATCCCAACTCAGAAAGCACATACGACTTAGGCTTAGTCTGGTCATACATGAGTTGCTTTTGCAGAGATTCTTCATCAATTGAACCGCCATTTAACCTAACAGTAAGAAGAATTACCCACTCCACAGGGGTTACGTGCCAGTCTAAAAATTTTTGCTGAACTGAGCAGTTTTTTACTTGACCCATCAACTCATCAACATCAACTTGGCAGCCACAGTTTTTCAGGCTGTGCTTGATTACATCATTAGGATTGCTTGATCCTGTTTGGTAGTCGATTGTTTGCAGGACTTGATATTCACGGTTCCCACAAAACGGCGTTGAAACAAAAAACAAGTGCCGTGGCAGATTCATCAAAGTCTGATACCCATAAGCCTTCGGATAAAACTTTTCCAACACCCGAGCGGTGTCCTCTTCAACTCTAAAAGAGATTATGGTTTCGCATGTTTGGGTGATGGCGGCTTGGATGTCTTTGCGGTATTGCTCGATGTATTGGCTTGCTATGGTCATGTAAACTTTGAACTTTCGTAGCGACTGCAATGTCTCTGAAATGCTTTTTGTTGTATAACGATAGGCCTCATCAACGTACACAAAAAACGGCTCACGATCCTCCTCGGGAGTGTCTTCGCGAGACATAGCTGCCGTGTATGTTGCGGAGAGGATTAGGCTGCCTAAAAAGTTGGCAATATCCGTTGTAATCCGACCTTCGGGTAAATCCACAATTACTATTTTTTTCTGGTCCATAGCCTCCCGAAAATCTATGCAACTTTTTTCTGCCATAAACATAGGCACAATAATCCGCTCCTGAACCAAACGATACAACTTAGTCAAAACAGCTATAGAAGCATCTTTAGGCATACTCTCATACTGCTTTGTCCAAAACGTCCTAACATTATAATCCCTACATTTAGTAAGGAGCACCTCTCGAAATTCTGGATCAGCAAGAATCTTGTACAAATCAGGCAACCTTGCATTTTCTTTCTCCATAAGTAGGTATAGGGCGTTTAGCAAAATCATATCAAGACGCGGCCCCCACCAACGTTCATAGATTTTCTCAAGATTATCCATAAACATACGAGCAACCACATCACGCTGATACGGATTATGATGTTCCAAAAAATTAATCTGCACCACCCGATTACCAAACCTGTCCTCAAAAGCCGACCAAGGATTAATGTAAACCAACCTATCCCACTGCTCAAACGGAATATGAGACAAAACCAACTGCGTAAGGTCACTATGAGAATCCAACACCATAAAACCCTCCCCATGATCAATATGTTGCTTTATCATTGATAGAAGAAAACGCGTTTTTCCTGAACCAGGAAAACCCATAACCAAAGAATGAATACGATCAGACGCATAGATACCACGTTTTAACTTCTTACCAATAACAGGATCTACCTCAGCATCAATATCTAACACACAAAGTCTATTTTTTGCTTCTTTTGAATTTGGATTTTGGTTGCTCAAATTACACTGCTCCGAAACTGCACGACAATGTTTTCTGCTTTTAAAAATCCAAAACATCAAAAAAGGAGTACAACAGTTGACAAAAGAGCACTATCAAAACCCCACAAAAACCAAAATATAACAATGAAAATATTGTTTCATACCTGACTTAATCAAGAAAATTACACATTACAAACAATGCTGGTGTGACCTTGCCCAAAAGACAACAGAGTAAACGCTGTTAAAACATAAAAGTCAACGTTAAAATAATTCCTGAATCGTCTGACGGTCTAAGTTACACAAATATTCCTTACTAATGTTAATAATTAGGTCTTTAGATTAAATTGTTGTTAGCTAATCAAATCGCACCTGTGTCTAATGATGAGAGGGATTAAAGTGAATGACAAGGTTGATCTAAAAGAAAATAAGAGAGCATTTCAAAAGGGATTATGTGCAAGGTTCCAAATCTCCTCTCTTGAGCCATTGACATGAAAACGGGCAAACAGAAAAATCGTCAAATCAATCATACGTAAACTTCTTGAAACCATACAGGTCCTCCGACGAAACCTCCCACAACAATGCCGCTGACGAAAATTATTCCGCTCCACCCCATGCGTCTGAGCTTTCGTTTGAACCGGTAGCTCAGACAGAATCAACCCCGCATACACCCCAATTATCCGCAAAGAAAACCTTAACATCCAACTGGCGCAGCCCATCAAGCATTTTCTTTAGCGTTTGGG
>JAITCR010000056.1 GCA_031282985.1 Nitrososphaerota archaeon
CCTTCTTTTTGAAGGGCAGCGACCTTCAAAATCACCATCAAAAACATTCTGTCGCTCACACAAAACTGGGAGCAGCTCAAAATTATGAACCCAAATTTCTCACAGTACAAAATCGACGAAGTAGAAAAGATGCTTCACTGTCGAGACCCAAAATACGGCTTTTTAACCTACAAATGCTCTGAATGTAGTACCACCAAAACTATTCCATTGGCGTGTAAGAGTCGCATTTGCCCTCAATGTGGTAAAAAACATGCTGATCAATGGCTGATGAGTTGGTTGGCAGGCTTTTTGCGGTGTCTCATCGGCATATGGTGTTTACTATGCCTGAAGAGTTCCGTGCAGTGTTTGAGGCGGATCAAAGCCTGTTTAAGGTACTCATGGACGCAGTTAGCAATACCCTGCAGCAGATGATCAAGGATAAGCATGGGCTGTTCCGGGGGTTGTTTGTGTGTTGCATCCTTATGGGAAGGAGTTGAATTTGAATCCGTATGTGCATGTTTTACTTGCTGAGGGTGGTTTGACGAAGGGTGGTGAGTGGGTTTCTGTTTCCTTTTTAGAGTATGGTGTTTTGAGGCGTATTTGGCAGTATCAGCTTTTGACGATGGTTAAGCGTGTGTTGCCTATGTCTTTGGAGAACAGTCATTTGATTGATCGGTTGTTTAGGGAGCATTGGGAGGGGTTTTATGTTTATGCTAAACGGCGGGTGTCTAAGCCCAGACAAATTGCTGGTTATATTGGGCGTTATTTGAGGCATCCGGCTATTGCGGAGTCTTTGTATTTCTGATTTTAATGTGGAGACGAATATGGTGACTTACTGGTATATGGATGAGAATAAGGTTAAGTAGTTTGTGACGCTTCATGCGTTTTTGTTTATTGATCGTTTGGTTAGGCTTATTGCGGATAAGAATTTGAAGCTTATTTGGTATTATGGTTTGTATTCCAGGAGTACAACTGGTAAGCTTCAGAAAGTGCTCACTGTGCTTAGTTGTGAAAAGGTGCCTGTTAAGTCAAAGAGGGAGGTTGTTTTGTGTTCTAATTGTGGTTATGTTATGGATCTTGTGGGTGTAACTAGGCCTGATGAAGGGGGTGGTTTGGTTTATGTTGAAGGGGATACTGATGATTATGCAAATTGGTAGTGTCTAGTTAATTCGCGCCGAAGGCGCTTTGTTCTAAGTGTTCTGAATTTTTACCTAAAGATTATTTTTATCGTAAAAGAAGTTTTGTGATCGCATTTAATTTCCGTTGGTTTGAGTAGTAGTGGTTATTAGTCCTTTTTTTATGGCGTGCAGTATGTTGTCTATGTTAAGGTCTGCTTGGATTTGATTGCAGACAGTGAAGAGTTCTGATGTTTGGTGTGCGTCACTTCCAGCGGTGCCTGGCAGTTTTTCTTCTTTAGCCATTTGTTTAGCTTGCTGGTTTGCTGCGGTGCTAGAGCCGCCGTTTAGTACTTCTATTGCGTCTATTTTTATTGTTCTTGCAATATCGCCCATGCCATAAAGTCTGTATGGATGTGCTACAATGGATACTGCGTTTATTGATCTTGCGTAATCAGCTACTTCTTGTGGACTCCATGGTTTAGGTGGTAGTTCTTCTGTGCCTAAAATTAGCAGGTCTCCAGCAGTGGTGCTAATTTCTACCCCTGGGATAATTAAAATGTCGGGGTAAGCAGACGCTAAGGCCATGGTTGCTTTGACTGCTCTAACTGAGTCATGGTCTGTTACAGCGGCAACTTTGATGTAATTGTGTGCTAAAAGCCTGTCTACAAGGGTTTTAGGCTGAATTAAACTATCGGATGAGTAAACTGTGTGAATATGAAGATCAGCGTATACAGTAGACATGTCCTTTTCTCCTATAGTTTGCTTATATTGTTTGCACACTAAAAAAGATGCAGCCATGAATAACCATTTAAAATGAAGATAAGCGGTGTAAAGGGTTAGTTGCTTAACTGTTTTAGCAGTGCCGTTTTAAGGTTGTTTATGAGTTGCTTGTCGCTGCTGTCTTTGTTTGCTTCAATAGCATCAAATGTTATGCCTTTTTCTTTACATGCGTTTTGAACTGCCTTTTCAATGTGGTTATCCCAGAGTTTAGAACTATTTAGCATTGTTACACTGCTGTAGGGCATTTGTTTAATGTATGCGACTGTTTGTTCTGCAACGTATTCAATAGTTTCTCTGTCAAGAGGTAGTGCAGTTTCATGTTGAGAAAGTGGGTAAACTTCATCAAGTTCTAAGGGTACAACACCAAATGGTGCACAGAAAACCGCAATATGTACTTTATCTGCAAGTTCTGGACCTATTATTCGCAGTAATTGGCGGATTTTTTTCATTTCAGGTGCTTTATGGAACGGTTTGTTTCTTGTCTGTGGTAATAACAGCAAGGTCTTAGCATTTGTGGGTGGTGTGTAACGATTTAGTAGACGATTTTTGTATTGAGCAATTTCTGGCCTTGCTAGGCCTTCATGATCAAAATAGAAAAATCCGCTACTCTTGATGCTTGGGCTAAAAGTTTCAAAGAAATCTTTATGATTTTTCACTCTTTTTAACGCTGAAAGTAACGCTGGGTGAGCGTGAACACGCATCTCTGTAAGTTCCCAAAGCCGACCGTCACGAATCGCCTGTTTAATACGCCTAAGCTCAGCCATGCAAACCCACAGGTTATGTTCTGCAAGGAAAACTTCGCGTTCTTTTGCAGACTTTGCCATGAGCGATTTAGGTGTTTCAGTGACACATCTGGGACAAGTACATGGGAAATAATCCATTTCTTGAATTCGCCAGGTACCGTTTTCAGTCATGTATCTGCCTTCACGAGCATAAAGGGCATATGCTGCTGAATCAAATAAGTCACAGCCTAATGCAACAGCTATGGCAAACATTGAGGGATGACCTGCGCCAAATAGGTGTAGTGGGCGCTCTAGGGGTATGCCTTTTTTAGCTGTTAGAATCATTTCTGCAAGTACGTCATAGCGATAGTTTTCCATAACTTCTGTAGGACTGCCTAATGCATGTATGTTAAAGGGTAAATTGCCCATTTCTTTGGCGCTGGCTGCGACTAGGTCTAGGTGTTTTCCGCCTTGTACTGGGCCGACCCATAGTATGTCTTCTCGTGTTTTTAGGTTAAAGAATTCTTTGGCTCGTTTGTGTGTTTCGGCGACGGTGAGGGTTGCTTGTTTTTTTGTTACTTTCCATCCGGTGGGTATGTCAAGTATGGTGGCTATGTCTGTTCCTATGTTTTCTTCGTAGGTGACTATTTCTTTTTGGTTGTATTCTACATCGCCGTAAACTAGTATTTGGTAAGCTCCTGAGTCTGTCATGGTTGTGCCGTTGTATTTGAGAAATTTGTGTAGGCCTTCTTCTATTGGTTTGTTTTGGTATCTTTTTTTGAGTATGTAGGCGTTTGTTATTATGGCTTCAAAACCGAAAGTGTCTTTTAGTTTTTGTGGTGGTATGGGTTGTACTGCGGGGTTTATGACGGGGAATAGTAGAGGTGTTTCTATGGTGCCGCTTTTAGTTTTTAGTTTGCCTATTCTGCCTAGTAAATCTTTTTCTTTAATTTCGAAACTCAAAGATTAAACCTATCAACACATTCTGTAGGTTGTTATTAAAAACATTGCTTGTTTGTGTTTGTGTTTATGGGTGTGTTGTTTTTTGTTGTTTGTTTTTTCTTTAATTGTTTATTGTAATGCGTTTTAATGATGCTCGATGAGTGGCAATAGTGTTGTTTGTTGATTGATTAAGATAAATGTGTGTAATTGTGGCTAAATAATCATCAATAATGTGTGATAAGCGTAAATACACTTAAATACATGGCGATGTCTGTAGATCTTAGGCAATACCTATGAAAGTCATACTTACCGTAAAAGCTGATGAACTTAAACTAGCCCAAATGCTTTCAAAATTTGGCGAAAAATACCCTCGCATGACATACAAACTTAACAGACGACCAAAAGATTACCAACTAGAAGTAGACCTAAACAGCGAGGACTTAGGCGAATTCATCCGACGCTTAAACCACCTAAAAGATGCCACATACAACATTGAAGAAATGCGCGGCGGCGGCTTACTAGATAAAGTAAACGTTAGCTTACTGCGTACTAACTCTGATGCTCTAGTTGGAAAAGAAGCCTTTGCTACAACGGATATTAACTCCTCAGATGGCGGCGTAGTAAAGTTAGGCGGAGAGCTTTGGATTGCTAAACCTGTAGATGACTGTGTTGCAATTAAAGACGGTTCAAAGGTACGTGTGATTCGTGTGGAAGGAGTTAGCCTTATAGTAGATGGAGTAACTGAAGAAGAATGTCCGAATTAGGAATTATAATACTAATAATTATAGCAATAGCCCTTGCAGTTATACTTGCCATAGCTAAAATGTCTCTTAAAAAAGTCAATCAATACGAAAAAGGCTTAGTAGAACGCTTCAATGCATACGAAAAAACCGTTGAACCTGGCTTACGCGTAATTGTACCCTTCGTCGAAAAACTATACCGAGTCAACATGCGTGAACAAATAATCGACGTACCACCCCAAGCTATCATTACAGAAGACAACGTTGTCGTTACAATAGACGCAGTAATATACTACCAAGTCATAGACGCAAGACGCGCCCTCTATGAAATTGAAGACTTTGAATTAGCTATAGTAAAACTTGCCCAAACAACCCTACGTAACATAGTAGGCGAAATGAGCCTAGATGTAACACTGACCTCGAGAGAAAAAATCAACATAGACCTACGAAAAGTCCTAGACCAAGCAACCGACAAATGGGGCACAAAAGTCAACCGCATTGAACTACAAAGAATAGACCCACCACAAGACATCCAAACAGCCATGCACAAACAAAAAACAGCCGAACAAGAAAGACGCCAGCTCCGCTTACTCGCCACAGGACGAAAAGAAGCCGCAGAACAAGAAAAACAAGCAGCTATACTAAAAGCACAAGGAGAAAAACAATCTTCCATACTAAGCGCAGAAGGAGAAGCACGATCCGTAGAACTAATAGCCGACGCCCAAGCAAAAGCCATAAAACTAGTCTCAGAATCTGCAAACCAACACTTCCGTGAAAACGCCCAGCTCAACAAACGGCTCGACGTAATTCGCGACACATTCTCACAACAAACCAAGGTCATCGTTCCATCAAACGCAGACGTCCTAAATGTACTAGGACTAGAAGGAGCATCAGTACTTCCAGTAAAAACAACCACCGCAACAGCCCAAAAACAATCCGACAATAAAGAATAAAAAGTGAGGATTGTAACATTTGGCAACAATTCCCCTTCTTTCACCTCCAATAATTATCATCATAATAATTGCAATAGCACTTCTTGTCCGAATAATAGGATCATCAAAACAGGAATTAAAATTCAAACAATACCCCAACGGCCCTGCATACCCACGCTATATGCCACAATTCAGTTCACAAATGGAACTTGACATGCGCCTACCATACAGACGATTCAAAAAACTATACCCAAACAACAACATAACCTATGAAGAATACAAAAAAATACAAGCACAATCAGCATTCAAACGCTCACTAAGCTCGCAACAAAACCATCGAATGGTACGATAAAAACAACCAACCTTTTCTTATACAGATTCAACTTTTCAAACATTAACTTTTGAATTTTCACTATCACAAATCAACACATAAACTTAACACTCAACAACTTGTTCATTTTTTCCTTTACTTGTCCTCTTTATTTTTTGAAACAAAATCACAGCAACAATGATAAGCACTATAATCACTACACATAGAGCAGCGCCAACAAATACAGTGTAATCAAACAAACCTGACCACATACTACGTGTATTAAATACCCCACCATCAAAACCAGAACCACCGCCACCATTACCTGAAATAAACCCGCTACCATTACCCGCATTAGATGAGCTACTGTTTGAGTCTAAATTATTGTTATTTGAGTTTGAGTTATTGTTGCTATTGTTGTCTGAATTTGAATTTGAGTTGTTGTTGTTTGAATTGTTGTTATTTGAACTCGAGCTGTTGCCGTTACCCATGTCAATTAATGTGCCACTTGTGTAGCTGATGTCATAGTTGTTATACCCTTGCGTAAAGGGCGTTGTCCAAGTTACTTTGCTACTTATCTGTGAATTATAAATGTTGTCAAAAGCAGAGGCTCTATTATATGCTGTAGTAGCGCGATTATTTGAAAACACCACGCTGTCCTTAACAGTAAGCCTCTCAAGATGTGAGCTATCATCAGTAACCCAAACTCCGCCACCATTACCTGACGCCACATTATTAGAAATTTTGCCACCCGACAAGTTAAAAATGCTCTTAAGTATAAGAACCTGTCCTCAATAATAATTGCTGAATAACGCCATTGTTTATGTTGTAATGGCTATATTCTTCAATGGTCACGGTTATTTTGTAATATTTTTTCTTTTTATGTTGTTTATTTAC